>MWEJ01000388.1 GCA_002071025.1 Verrucomicrobia bacterium ADurb.Bin070
CGATTGGTTGTGCGGAGGAAACGGCCCTGCTTCTCGCCCGACCAGCGGCATACCACATAGTCTCTGTTTCTGCATGAGGTTGACAGCACCTCTTCACTTGTCAGGATTTCAACACGGCTGTCAGCGCTGACCGTCAGGTTGCCGTGCAACATCAGGCAGTCGCTTGACGCCGCTGCGAGATCGACCTCGAGCACGGCCCCGTCAAGCGTGACAGATGTGGGACCGGGAGGAGGCAGTGGCGGCGCTGCGACGTTGCACACCACGACATTTTGCGTGGGCATCGTACCGACGGAAAGCGGAACGGACCCGTCGAAGGGATCGAGATTGCACAGTATGGCGTCCTTCAACGTTCCTTGGATCAACACGGTGCTGCTAGCACGGCTGCGCAGATTAGTGACGAAAACGTTGTAAGTCTCCCCGAGCTGATTCTGCGCAAGTTTCCAGTAACCGGTGTCTCCGATTTTCAGTCCCGCCTTCGGCCGGGTCTGCCCGGGCTTCGACTCGTCAACCACGTCAGAGATGCTGATGTTGTAAAGCTGAATGCCGTCATGATTTAAAAGCCGCACCGTGTGATGGCCTCCTGCCACAAACGTGCGCACGTTGCGGATCACGATGTCGTGGATATCGTCCGATGTTGCCGGATATGCGTCACCAACCTGCATACGGCTGACCACCGAACCGTCCAGTGACGCACGCAGCCCTGTAAGGGCCACGGAGTCATCCCCGGTGACGCCAGAAATATTTTCGATCACGATGTGATGGCAGCCTTTACGCACGTCCACGCCGTCTTGGTTCGGATACTTGTTGGTGTTGCTGAAGACGATATTGGACACGCGGCCCGACGCGCAGCCGTTTTCCATGGAAATGGCCCAAGACTGCGTTTCCTCCATGGTGAACCCGGTCAGCACAAAATCCCGCGTGTTATAGAGCAGGATGCCGATGGTGCGCCAGCCGCTTTTGTCGCCCGGCGGATCGAAGTGCGCCGCAATGCCGCCGCTCAGCACGGCATTGCCGATACCCGTGACCATGATGTTGGTATTTCCAACCATCGGGATCGACTCGGTGCCGATGTTGCGCATGATGTTGTCCTGCGTGCCGGGCGCGAGCCGCACGAGACAATGATCCAGGACCAGCCTGAGATTGGACGGCAGGAGAATCGCCCGGTCGATCAGCCAGACGGACGCACCTGTGCGCGTGTTGACCTGCGGGATCACGACTTCGTTTTCGCCAGATGACAGAGCCGCCGTTATCGCTGCCTCGATGCGGTCGCTGTCCGTTGCGCCCGGCATCTCGTTGGGCGTGACCGCACACAGGCGGCACGCCAGCAGACACGCGACAACGACACCCCGCCTCTCACCTGCTATTATCACCACCGTGCGCCTTTCCCTGCCGCGTTCAGTCACTGTACGCTGATCATTGTGCCTTGTGACACGTAAACCAGATTGAGGATCCGGCCAGCCAGATCCTCGATGACACGCCACCCTTTTATATTCGTGGCCGCCGTGAACGATCCAACCTTCTGGCCGGCCCAGCGGCAAACCGGAATCACTGTGCCGCGCAAACTCTTCAGCAGATTGTCATCCGCAACAGCCAGCACCACACGCGTGTCACCGCTGACCGTCAGGTTCCCAGCCACAACGAGTTGATCCGCCGTTTCGGCCGCCAGGTCGATGTCCAGCGCGGTATCCGTCAGACCCACCGGAGCGGGCGACTGGGGTGTGCCCAGGGTGAGCGTGCCGATCACTCCCGGGCCTCCCGGGGAGATCCGCGATCCCGGTCCGAACACAAGCCCGGTCGATGCGGCCGGCGCAACCGTGCCGCTGCCGCCGAGTGTGCCGGTCACATGATAGGCCCCTCCGCCCGCATGTTCACCCTCCACCAAAAGAACAGAGTTGTTGGTGACGGTCGTGACGCCGGCGTAGCTGTTTGTGCCCTGCAATATCACGGTGCTTCCTTCCGAAACAGTCAGTGCACCGGTGCCCGTAATCATGCCCGCCACGCGCTGCGTCGTCTGCGTGCCCATGATCTCGAGCGCCTTGCCGTCGCCCGTGATGGACACTTCCGAAAGCGTGTCCAACGAAACGCCCTCGGCCAGCCGCACCTTGCCGGATGTGATCGAAAGTTTGCCGTTGAAGGTTGGGCTATGCTCCAACACAAGCACGCCTTGGCCGCCTTTGGTCAACATGCCGCCGCCGACGCTGTCGGAGATCACGCCTTTAAAGTAGACCGTCTTCTCAAGATCGGTGGAGACGCGAATGTGAGGGGTCGAGCGCCCATTCAAATCCAGGCCGTTTTCAAAGGTCAGCCGACCGTCGGCATTCCGATTCTGCAGATAGAGAACCGCGTCGCCAGGAAGGGCAGGCGAGCCATACACCAAGGAGCGGCCGTCGCCATGCAGATTGACGGTCAGGTCGCCGCCGTACGCCGAAAAACCGCCATACAGGCCGCCGGTCAGCGGGTGCTTCTGCCAGCAGACAGCACCTGCGCCGGTCCCGAGCGGGCGCGTGAAGGTGCCTTTGATGTCGAGTGTTCCGAAACCACTCGCGTTATCCGCAAATCGGATACTAGCCGCCGGAGAAAGGTCGGATCCGTCCACGCCCGCGCGCACCGCGCCCACGATGTAATAGACACCGGTGAAGCTGTTGTGGTTTCCCCCGAAGGACGTATAGGTGCGCAGGTTCTCCTCACCCGTTATCAGACTGCCGGCTCCAGAGAGCGGGCCGCGGATGACAGCTCCATGATTCTGCCTGGCCAGAAGTTGCAGGGTGGCCTCTTCGCCGATTTCAATCGGCCGGTCCGCTGCGGTTTCAAGTACGTTTCCGGAGGGGGTCATGGAGCTGAGTCCGCTGACGATGACCGGGCCACCTGCGCCACCGAGCATCGCATCTCCGTCATACCACACACCGCCGTTTGCCAGATACAAGCCCCCCGAGAAAGTGTTTGCGGCCATGAGCCGTATCAAGGCACCTCTTGAAGGGGAGGAGCCGCGGGCGCCGGCCAAGGTGACGGCCATCGGTTTTTGCGCGTCGGGATCGGCCAGCGTGGTCGAGATCAGAAAACGGCGGGCACCGGCACTGTCCATTGTCAGCAGGCTCCTGCTGCCGCTGCCGCGTTCCACGATCACCAGCCCGCCCGGGTCATCGGTCGTCAGTGTGCCGCCCGCCAGTGTCGCGACCCGCTGCACCGCGCCACCGTCGCGCCGCGAGACGATCATGCCTGAGACGATCTTGGCTGCACCCGCAGTGTCGAACCAAAACTGCGCGTCCGCAGAGTTGTCCGGGAAGAGCAGACTGTTGACGGATGTGACCGCGCCGGTCGTGAAGCCGTTCGGAACAAGATAGTTGCTGTCAGGGGAGGGCGTGCCGGAGGTCGCCGCCACCCGGAGATACCCGGTGCCGGGGTCGCGCTCCAGCACATTCATGCCGTCCTGCGAAACGAAACCGGACACAATCGGGCTCACGGCTGAGGGGCTGAGATGCGCGCTCGTGTTTAACCGCATCCTGCGCGTG
>MWEJ01000389.1 GCA_002071025.1 Verrucomicrobia bacterium ADurb.Bin070
GACCACGGTTGACGAGTACTGCGGGATGTACGGCGCGAGCGGTACGGCTCACGTCGCGACGCTTCGCGCCGAGATGCTGGAGATCAATCCGGCGCTCACGCCAGAGCAGGTAAACACGATGCTCGTGAAGCGGCTGTTTGGCGTCGATGCACCGGCCGCCAAGTCCGCGCCGGTCACTGACACGGGCGCAGGCAATGCCGACCAGAAATCGCTCGCCGAGTCCGGAGATTTACAGTCTGCGGCGCTCAACGGCGCGCAGGTAACTGCGCTCGTGGAGATCGCGCTCAAGGTCGCCACCGGCGAGCTTCCGCGCGAGTCCGCAATGGCCATCGCGCGGGCCTCGTTCCCGACCGTATCCGCCGAGACCATTGCTTCGATTTTCGACATCACGCCGAAACAGCCAGCCGCGCCGAAGGACGCGCCACCCGCACCGTGAAAAACCTTATTCGCGCATTCTCCACCGCTCAGATCGCCCCAGACGCCTCGAAGCTGCCCGACTCCATCGAATGGATGCCGGCAGGAAGGCACTCGATTTGCTGCTCGAAAGACGATGCGCCTGCTGAAATCGAGGTGAATGTCGATGAGGAGCTGGTGTCAGTGCTCAACGAGCAACTACAAGCTGCGCGTGCGCTTGCCGATGCGGGCAAGGCGTCGCGCCCATACATCGACTTCGACCATGCTGGCGGAGAGGCCGCCGCCATTCCGACCGAGTTCTTCTGGGCCGATGGCATTCGCCTCCGCGTCGAGTGGACCGCCGCTGGAGCCGCTGCCGTATCCGGCCGCGTGTATTCGTATTTTTCGCCTGAGTTCTTCGCCGACAAGTCCGGCAAGGTGACGGCGATCCCTGCGGTGGGTCCGATTGGCGCCCTCGTCAATACCCCCGCTTTTCAAGAAATCGAGCGCATAGCCGCGTCGCTCACGGCACAGAAAAGTATGATCGAAATCGCCAAGGCTCTCGGCCTTCCCGAGACGGCCGCCGAGGCCGAAATCCTCGCCAAGATCGCGGAGCTTCAGAGCGCCGCTACCGAATCCGCCACCGAAGCCGCAAACCTCAAAGCAGCACTTGCTGCAAAGGAAAAGGAAGCCGCCGATCTTGCGCGCGCTGCCGTCACCGCAGAGGTTGAGCGGCACGCCGCGAGTGCCTGCATCCCGGATGCCGCAAAGCCGTTGATCGTTGAGGCGATCCTCAAGGATGGCGCCGAAGGCCGGAAGATTCTGGCGAGCTTCAAGCCGGCGCAGAAGCCGGCCGCTGGAGCGCCTCCGTTCAAGGCTGGAGCCTCCGGCAAAGACGCCAGCGGGGCCGCGATTCTCGCCGAGTATCGCAGCAAGACCGGAGAGGATCGACGCAAGTTTTATGCCGCGAACGCCGACGCAATTCATGCGGCCAGTTCGGCGGAGTAATCGTCACCAACAACAAGATACAATAAAACACCATGGCCAACACTATCGACGCTGATCTTCTTCAGGACTCGGTCAGCACTATCGTCATCAACACACTGAGCAATCGTTTTGCCCCGTTCGCCGCGTACACCCGCGACTACAACGACGGCGGCATTTCTCCTGTCACCGCAACCAAAAACGTCCAGGTCCCGATCATCTCCTCCACTTCTTCCACCTTCAAAAACCCGACGACCTTCATCGGCGGCGACACCGTGACGAGCAATTGCGCGGTGACCGTCGATGCCTACTCGAAGCCGATTCACCTCACCAGCGCGCAGCTCAACTCCCGCATCAAGCTGGAGATGTTCGCGCAGGCCGCGGCGAATCAGTTTGCCGATGACATCATGTCAGTCGTGACCGAAAAGATTCTCGACGCTTCGATTTCGACGAACAATGAGGTCGTCGCGCAGGCGTCGTTTTCCGCCGCCAACGCCAAGAGCATCTGGGGCAAGCTCGGCAAGACCTCGCAGAAGCACCTCATCTTGGATTCCATCGCTTACGCGCAACTCGCGCCGAGTGACAAGAACTCCTTCGATCTCGGTGCGCGTGGCGCGTTTGGTTACGACGGTATCCATCATCAGACTACGTGGACCGGTGCCACCGCCAACACCTACGGCATCGGCTGCGGTCCCGAGTTCATGGCGATCTATACCGACATTCCGCTGATGTCGGATGGCGTTCGCAGCCGGCTTACCCGCCAGTCCAACCTCGTCCTGCCGTTCGGCATGACCGTTCAGCTCAACGAGTGGGTCGATGTGAATACGCGCACCGACTACATGTCGCTCGACGTGATGTTTGGCGCTGCTGTCGCCGATGGAGCGGCCGCCGTGCTCGTCCTCTCCGCCTAACCTGACTGCTTCACCGAGCCGCCCGCAGCAATGCGCGGCGGCTCCATGAAACGGCCATAAGACGCCGCGTAACCTCAACCTCGGAAGTTTCCACATGCTCAACTCAACCCAAATCCGCGTAGCAAAAGACTATGTTACAGTGCACGGATACAGCGCGCAGGTGTGCCGCCTGCACAACACGTCTTCCGTGTCCATCGACTACTCTCTTAACTCTGGTGCTGCCGTGACTGTGGCGGCAGGAGGTTACGAGACGATCAACGTCAGATCCAGCACTAGCGAGGTCCGTCTGAAACGAACTGATGGCACGAATACAGCCGTCGATGTAATTATCGAATGGGGCCTAACTGTTGATGAGGCATACGAGCAGAGCCTGCTTGCCATTGACTCGGCTACTGTGCGCATTTCCGTCGGGCCTGGGCGTGACTACGCGACCTTTGATTCTGCCATCGCTGCGATTGCTGCATTGGGCACCGCTGCGGTGATCGACCTCGACCCGTCCGTTGCGTACACGTCGGCCGGTGGGTCGCTTCCTACCGTTCCGATCTGCATCTACGGCAACGGCGCGGTTATCACCACCTCGTCGGCCATCACCGTCACCGCGTCTTGCCGAGCGTATGACCTGAACGTCGTCGGCAACGTCATCTACGCCGGCGCGTCAACCGACCGCTACTTTATCACCGGCGGCTCGCATGTCGGCAACGTCACGCTCACAACCGGACTTCTGCACGACGACGGAAGCTCTTTGCTATCCGGGCTTGTTACGATCAACGGCGGCACTTTCGAGTGTATCTCAACGGAGATCACCAGCCAGATTTTGCACACAGATGGGCGGCTTCTGATGCAGAATTTCAACGTGAACGCGACGTCGGACACGGCGATGATTACCTCGACAGCCACGAGCACGACGTCGGCCATCGCACTTGTCAACGGGCATATCACAAACTCGGGTACAGGCACCGCGCTCGACATCTCGAGTAATACGCAGACGGCTGCAGGTGCGAACGCTCTCGTCAATGTGTCGCTCACAACTTCCGAGGCAGCTTCGGCGGTTGGTGGAACGGCAGTCTGTCAGATTGCGAACTGCAACTACACGAAAGTTCCGACCGGGTCGGGATGGACCAAGAGCAACTGGAACATCTCTTAACCAATGAGCACCGCACAACAGACAGCACTCGCCGAAGGGTTCACCGCCCTGCTCGAAGTCGCTGGCGTGGCTTGC
>MWEJ01000390.1 GCA_002071025.1 Verrucomicrobia bacterium ADurb.Bin070
CGTCGCTGGTACGGATAGAAGAGGTCATATTATGGAGAAGGAGGGGGCTCACAGTCAAGCCCGCTCTCCATTTCCTGAAAACCTCGGGTGTGGAGCACATGATGCCGGGGTTGGCGATGACCAGCCAGAAGCCTTGGCAGACCGGCTGAGACGTGTCTTCAAAGAGCCCCCGCACCCGCTCGCCGCGCCCCTCCATCAGCACGGCGCCGCCGTGGACCAGCGCCGGGATGTCGCTGCCCAGCTCCGCGCCCAGCGCCATCAGCTCCGCGCGCGGGCGCCCCAACCCCCAGAGACGGTCCAGCCCCGCGATCACCCCGGCGGCGTCCGCGCTGCCGCCCCCCAGCCCGCCGCCGATCGGGATGCGCTTGTGGATGTGGATGCGCGCGCCGGCGTTGACCTGGTAGCGGAGCTGCATCAGGCGCGCGGCGCGCACCGCCAGATTGCGGTCCATCGCGCCGATCTTGGTGAGGTCCACACCCGGCGCGGCGGTGATCGTCATGGCGGTCTGCGCGTAGGTGGAGGTGAGCGCGACCGTGTCGGACAGCGTGACGGGCATCACGATGCTGCGCAGCTCATGGTACCCGTCCGGCCGCCTGCCCAAGATCTCCAGCGTCAGGTTGATCTTGGCATACGCTTCCAGTGTGATGACAGACCCTGCTCTGACCATTTGGGCGCGTATTCTGCCATAACCCGCCGCGCGCTTCAAGCGCCTGCGGCGTCAAGTTGCAGCGTAGAGTTGCGCCGCGCGCGCTTCGATCTCGGCCCAGCGCTCGAAGGCCGCCTCCAACTCAGCCTCGGCCCGCGGCAGACGCGCCTGCGCCGCCGCGATGGCCGCGGGATCGTTCGTGTAGAGGGCCGCGTCGCCCAGCGTCGCGTGCAGCGCCGACACTTCGCCTTCCAGCGCCTCGATGCGCGCGGGCAGCTCTTCGCGATCGCGCTTCTCTTTGAAGCTCAGCCGGGTCTGCGCGCGCGCCGCGGGCCGCGCCGCCGTTCCGGCCGGCTTCTTGCCGGCATCAGGCTCTGTGTCTGGACGCTGCTCCAGCCAGTCGGCATATCCGCCGGGGTAGAGCCCCACGCGGCCCTCGCCCTCCAGCACAAACGTGCTGGTGACCACATTGTCGAGGAAGGCCCGGTCGTGGCTCACCAGCAGCAGCGTGCCGGCGTAACCCAGCAACTGCTCCTCCAGCAGTTCCAGGGTCTCGATGTCCAGATCGTTGGTCGGCTCGTCCATCACCAGCAGGTTGCCGGGCTGCAAGAAGAGCTTGGCCAGCAGAAGCCGCGCGCGCTCGCCGCCCGACAGCGCCTTGACCGGCGTGCGGGCGCGGTCGGGCGTGAAGAGGAAATCGCCGAGGTAGCCGAACACGTGCTTGCGCACGCCGCCGACCGTGACCTCGTCCTTGTCGTCCGCGAGGTTCTGGATCACGCTCGCCTCGAGGTCGAGCCGGGCGCGGAGCTGGTCGAAAAAGGCGAGCTGCACGCGCGCGCCCGCAGTCACGCGGCCGGCGTCGGGCGCGAGACGCCCGCACAGCAGATTGAGCAGCGTGGTCTTGCCGGCGCCGTTGGGTCCGATGATGCCGATGCGCTCGCCCCGCAACACCTTGGCGCTGAAATCGCGGATGACCGGCGCGCCGCCCGGATAGGCAAAGGAGAGCCCCTCGATCTTCAGCACCTGCTCGCCGGACGCTTCGGCCGCGTCGAGCTGCAGACGGCTCACGCCGCCCTGCGTGCGCCGCCGCTTGAACGTTTCGCGCAGCTCGAGCAGCGCCGCCACCCGGCCCTCGTTGCGCGTGGTCCGCGCCTTGACGCCGCGCCGGATCCACGCCTCTTCCTGGGCGAGACGCTTGCTCTTGCGCTCCCAGTAGACCGCCTCGTCGTTGAGCAGGTCCTGCTTGCGCTGCAAGAAAGTGGCGTAATCGCAGTCCCAGCCGGCGAGCTGGCCGCGGTCGAGATCCAGCACTTTCACCGCCACCCGTTTGAGGAAGGCGCGGTCATGCGTGACAAAAAGGCAGGCGCAGCGGCTCTTGCGCAGGAAACCCTCCAGCCACTCGATGGTCTCGATGTCCAGGTGGTTGGTGGGCTCGTCGAGCAGCAGCAGGTCGGGATCGGAGGCCAGGGCGCGCGCCAGCAGCGCGCGCCGGCGCATGCCGCCCGAGAGCGTGTTGAACGGGGTGCCGCCGTCCAGCCCGAGCTGGGTGAGGAAGAGCGCCGGGCCGGGGTGGTGGGCGTCGCGGGTCTCGCGCCCCAGGCCCTGCGCGACGAGGTCGGCGACGGTACCGTCGGTGTCGCCCGGAACGTCTTGGGTCAGATAGGCGGTGCGCAGCCCCGGCTGGCGGATGATCTCGCCCGCGTCGGGCGGTGCCAGGCCGGCGATGATTTTGAGCAGGGTGGATTTGCCCTCGCCGTTGCGTCCGGTGACGCAGGCACGGTCGCCGGGTTCGATGCTGAAACTGACGGTGTCGAGCACGGCGGGGCCGCCGTACTGGACACTCACGCCGCGAAGAGACAATAGCGCCATAGATGTGACTCGATCAGTTGAGAAAATGGATGAGGGCCGGACCGTGAAAGCCGTGCAGTGTAGCGGAACCGGACCTGAGGTTCAAGCCAAGCGAGGACCACAAGAAGGGAAGGAGGAAGGAAAAGGGAGGAAGGAGGAGGGAGGAGGGAACGGGACGCGAGTCTGCTCGTCCAGTCGTTGAACACGCGAAGATGACGCGCAGGCGGCAAAGGTGGGCGGGACGGCTCTGTCCGCGACGTGAATGTCGGTGTTCGGTTGACGCTGGGTCGGCGTTCCGACGGACGGCCCGGTGAGACATCTCTGCCGAACGTGGCTTCCGCGGACGGGGCCGTCCGCGCCCCCGGCCCTGCTTCTCGTTTTCTCCGGGAATGCGTCAGCTTTTAACTTGACCATCTAAAAAAAGGAGACCGAATGAACGACAGGAATGCCTTGTGCAGGAAACATATTGATTGTGTCGGCCGTGATAACCCGTTGGGAGCGATAGAGTTATGAAAAAGTTGTCTATAAATGAAAAAAGTGATTGACGTTCAGTAACAGACTGGGCTATTGTAGCGCAAAATTCAAAAAGACATGTAAGCTTACCAAGTTTAAGGAGATACAATGAACACATCTTGCGTATGGTTCGCCACGCGCGCCGCGCCGGTCCTCGGCGCGGCCCTGATCGCTCTCGCGTGGGCGTACGGACGGGACGGCGGCGCCGGGATTCCGTCCGTCGGCGGGCCCGAGGCGCTGCGGCGGGAGCTTTGGCTGGCCCAGGCGCGCGCGCTGCCGGCCGGGGCCGGCCCGGTGACGGTCGACGCCGGGCTCCGCGTCTACACCGGGGAGGAGGGCGCGGGCGCGCTGGCGCTCGCCGAGGGCCTTGTGCCCGTCGCCGGCGCGGGCGGCGCGGCCGTCTGGCCGGTGACGCTCTACGAGGACGGGGAGACGTGCGAGACTGTCTTTCTGAACGCGGACGGGCAGGAGGCGGGACGGCTTCCGCCGCCCGACGGC
>MWEJ01000391.1 GCA_002071025.1 Verrucomicrobia bacterium ADurb.Bin070
AGCCCTGCTGCGCGCCGAGCGGCAAGCTGGCGCAGGCGAGAAAAAAGGCCGTCAAACAAGGCGACACACGCATGAAAGCTCTCCGTGGTCCGTGAACACTGTGACTATCAGACCATCACTGTAACGCGTTGGAATCAAAACGGCAAGGATCAGTTCGCGCGGGCGCATGGCAGTTCTGTTGGGGCCAATCAATCATAATCTTAATCTTAATCTTAATCTTGCACATCGAACTTTCTCGAGAGTAGACTGCGCCCATGAAAACGAGCTTTGATCACGAGAAGCTGTCTGTCTATCAGGAAGCGATTCGATGTGTGGCTTGGGTTGGAGATCTCCTGGAAACACATCGTGATGTGGGTGCCCATCGTCTCGATGCGGGTGGGCTTGATCCGCAGCACCTCCGCTGATCGTGTTTATGAGGGGCCGGCCGAATATGAGGCCGACAATCGGCGACGAGCAGATTAAGATTAAGATTAGGATTACGAGAAGGTCTCCCCAACAGAACTGCCATGCGCCCGGCGCAAGACCGGTTAAGTTTCTCGGGTAAGGGTATCCGGTTAAGGGTGGCGAGTCAGAACGCGGGTACGTAAACGCGAACGATAAACACGAATGTTCGTCGCGCACCCCGGTCACCAACCGATGACTACCGCCCTAATGCCGACGCCGCGAGGAAACGATGCCCGCATCCTCGCGCACGCGGACGTGTGCGACCACCCGGCAACCGCCGGTAGGGCGGTCTCGCCGAGACCGCCGCCGGGGCGGACGCCCGCCCGTTTCCCGCCGATCCACGCCGCCGAAGGATGATCCCGTTGCCTGTTCGGCGTCCGGCGTTCGTTGCCAAAGGCCCCTTTCAACTGAGATACGACTGAATCCCGTCTTTATGCGGCGGTCTCGGCGAGACCGCCCTACCGGTTGAGAGACAGAAGAAGCGAGGAAGGATGCGTGACCGAAACCCGAAACCAGAAACCCGAAACCAGAAACCCCAACGGTCAGAGGAACGGGGGTGCGCCCCGTTGGTCAGCGGGCTGCAGCGAGCGGATCATGGCGGCGCGCGCCGTTGCGCCCCTTTTCCCAGAACTCGGTGAAGGCCTTCTGGAAGCGCGGCAGGTCGACGCCCTCGAAGGCGGCGGTGGTGGCGGCCTCGGGGTCGCGTGTCACCTCAAGGGTCTTGAGGTAGGCGGGCAGGATCTGTGCGTAGGCGGAGAGCCGCTGCGACGGTGCGCCTTTGCGGAGGAAGTAGACCAGCCCCCAGGCGGTGGCGTAGTTCAGGTGGCGCTGGTCGTCGGTGCCGCCATAGAAGGCCGCATGGTCGGCGTGGAGGATGGCGGGGAGATTAGCCGCGGCGCGCGCAAGGTGCTCGATCAGGTAAGCTGCGCGGCCGCCCTCAGGAAGATCGACGCGCCCCTTGCTGTCGATCTGGGCGGACTCGAAAAAGCAGGCGTGCCCCTCGTTGTACCACATGGCGTTCGGGATCATGCGGGTGGCGTAGAAGAGATACTGGTGGAAGCCTTCGTGGCGGATGATCTCCAGCGTCTGGTCGCGGTCCTTGCCCTGCGAGAGGATCACCAGCTCGCGCCGCATGGGCGACCAGAGGCCGACGCTCCAGGCGTGCTCCTGGCCGACGTATTGCCGGTAGGCCTCGGCATCCTCGAAGATCCGCACGACGCTGACATCGCTCTCGGTCTGAAACGGCGGCACGAGCCGGGCGAAGGCCGCGCGCAGCGCCGGCAGGGTGGCCTGCAGCTCTTTGACGAGGGACTTGCCGGCCGAGCTGCGGATGTCGGACAGGAAGACGTAGTCGAGGGATTCGGCGTACCACCAATCCTTCATGTTGGCGATGCTGCGGCGCGCAGCGGCGCGGCTGGGATGGTCGGGCACGGCGGTGGCGTCGCGGGAGGCGGGCGCGGTGCGCAACGCCTTGCCCTGGACGCCGGCGGCGGGGGAGGCGCGCTGGGGCAGCGCGGCGACCGACGCTAGGAACTGCGTTTCGAAATCCTTGCGCACTTTGGCTTTCGGCGTGCTGTCGGCGATGCGGACCACGGCGCAGAACCACTCGGTCGGTTCGGTGCGTCCCTGCGGCGTGCGGCGCTTGGCGCGGAAGGCGTAGATCAGGGTGTCGCCGGCGGCGTCGGCCGGGAAACAGAGCGCGTCATGCAGGGAAAAGCCGGTGCGCAGCTTTTCGGGGGCGCCGGGCGTGCAGCCGGCGAACGCGGCGACCCAGGCCGCGAGCGCGTCGGGACTGTCGGGGTCGAACGCCGCGCCTGGCGCGGCGAGCGCCTCTTCAAAGGTCTCGCGGGCGACATGCTGAAGGTCACTCTCGATGCGCGGCGGGAGGCGTGAGGCGCGCCCCAGGATCAGGCGGTTACCGTCATCGTCGCGCCATTGGCCGGCATGCTGGGTGGCGTACCAGAGCTCGTGCGGATCGAAGAGGTCGCGCCGCGTGCTCTCGCCGTTGCGGGTGAAGGTGTAGGTGAAGGTCTTGTGCGGCGGCAGCGGCTCGGGGACGGCGCCGCCGAGCGTGCGCAGGCTCAGCCCCAGCTCCGGATAATTCTTGTTGGCGCGGAACGACGGCGCGGCGCCGGCGCTGCCGGCCAGTGTCAGTGCCAGCGCCAGCAGCACGATTCCGCCGCAGCGGGGCTCGATGCCTATCATGGATATCCTCCCGCGCGCCGGCTCAGGTCGCGGCTTCCGTGAGCTGGTCGGAGCGCTGCGCGATGTTCTCAAGATGGCGCACGATATTTTCGACGGCGCCGACTACCTCCACGAAGACCAGACCGCGCTCGGGCGTGCAGAGCCCTTTCTGAAGGCGGTCGACATGGCCCTGCATGGAGGCGTGGGCCAGCTTCTCCAGATCCTCGACCACGATGCCCACGGCCTTGGCCAGGAAACGTCCGTCCTGCAGGCTTTCGTGGGTGAGGCCGGCAATGGTGGTGGCTTTCTCGAGCAGGGTTTCCAGCTCTTCGAGCGCATCTTTCGAGAAGCGCGACGAGGTCGTCTGGGCTTCGGCGCGGCGCGCGATCAGCAGCGCGAGGTCGGAGATACGCTCGGCATCGTTCACGCAGTGCATCAGCACCGGGATCGCGGCGGCCTGCTGTTCCGAAAGCTCCTTGCGCGTGAGCTGCACGAGGTAGTCCATGATCTCGCCCTGGTTACGGTCGACCTCATCCTCCATCGCCTCGATGTCGGAAACCTTGACCGGCTTGCCGTCCTTATAGCCGCGCAGCGCCAGCTCTGCCGTGCGCCAGGCGCTGTCGGTCATGTCGGCCAAGGCGCGCATGGCGCAGAACAGCGCGAGCGAGGGCGTATTGAGCAGATTCTTTTCAAGGTGCACGGTGGCGGTCGTGGCTTTCTTGGCCGGGATCAGATGCTCGCAGAGCCAGGCCAGCGTGCCGATGAAGGGGGTCATGAGAACGACGTTCGTCACGTTGAAAAGGGTGTGCGCCATCGCGACGTGGCGGCCGATGTTCTCGCCGAGGAAGACGTTGCCGGAGGTCACGTCGTTCACG
>MWEJ01000392.1 GCA_002071025.1 Verrucomicrobia bacterium ADurb.Bin070
GTAGTTTACCGTCACCTCTGCGAGCGCCTGCGCCTGCTTGGCGTCGAACTCGGCCTGTTCCTTTTCCGTGAACTTCTGCATGAAGAGGAGCGAGGCTTTGACGCTCGCGCCGGACGAGAAGAAGGTCTCCTGCGGCAGACTGACCACCGCGCGGATGAAGGCGCGGTTCTCGCAGAACTCGCGCACATAGGCGAGCGAGGGGTTGTTGAAAATGCCCTCGGGCAGGACGATGCCGAGCCGCCCGCCGGGTTTCAGCAGCGACAGGCAGCGCTCGATGAAGAGGATCTCGGTCTTGATCTTGGCCGATGCGCCGCGTGGCGTCCACCTTCCAGTACTTGGTCTCGCGGTGGTTGTGGGTCACGAAGAAGCGGGCGTGCTCGTACTGCGCGTAGTTGGCGCCCTGCGTGTAATCCTTGAGAGAAATATTGATGTTGTCGGCCTTGCACTCGACCACAATCAGGGCGTGCTCTTGATTCTTCTTAGCCTCGGGCGAGCGCCAGATCAGAAAGTCGGCGCGGGCATGCCCTGAACCGCGACCCGTCACCGGCGTTTCCTCGTCGATCTGCTCAAGCGAATACCCGTACTCGTTGATAAGAACCAAGAGAAAATCCTGACGAACGCGCTCTTCGGGAGTCAATTGCACCCATTTCTGCCGAACCGGGCTATAAATCTGGTTGGCACGAGTCTGGATCTGATCCGGTTTCGCATAGGGCTTGGGTTCGGTCTTTTTCGGCATAAGAACCTTCTCATCACGCAGGAGCGTTGTCGTCAAATCGCCCCTCATCGGCGTAACTGTAATGTTCGTTCTCGCCCACAATAACATGATCGAGCAGGACAAGCCCGACCAAACCGCAGGCTTTCTGCAAGTCACGCGTAGTATCATCATCGCCCGCCGACGGCTCGGGACACCCCGACGGGTGGTTGTGGACCAGCACCACGGCGGCGGCGGACAAATGGAGGGCTTCTTCGAGGATGCTGCGCACGTATACGGTCGCCTGGGTCGGAGTGCCTTCAGTGATTTCCTTTTCACCGAGAACCTGATTCTGCCCATTGAGAAACACCGCGATGACGGATTCTTGGCGCCGCCCTACAAAGCGCGGTCGAAAATGTTTAACGATAGCTTGGGACGAATCGAACGACTTGGCGACAAGCCGTTTCGCACAAATGCGCTTGCCGATTTCTATCGCCGCTTTGAGCTGCGCGACCTTGGCAGGTCCAAGGCCGGGCACCTTCAGCAAGTCCTGGACTCGGGCGCGATCCAGCGCCCGAAGGCTCCCAAACCGGGCAATCAGGCTCCGGGCGAAAGCCGAGACGTTTTGCCCCTGGACACCTTTTTTAAATGTCCCCTTCCCTACGCGCAGGATAATGGCCAGGAGATCGGCATCCTACACTTTCTCTGCGCCCTCGGACAACAGCCGTTCACGCGGTCGTTCATTCTTTGGCCAACTTTTAACGCAGTCCGAATTCATTAACTCTCTTCCGTTCTTAAAGCGATGTCACTATACACCTATTATCTGGCGAGTCAATTTTCCATCTCGCGAAAGGATTAGGATCTTTTTTCTCAGGGCTGCCGCAACGTGTATGCCCACGCCTCTTGCAGCAGGAAGTACAGCCGGGCGTACTCCTTGCCGGCCAGACACGCCTTGGCCTTCTCAAGGTAGGGCTTCAGGGCGGTGAGATCTTCGCCCCTGGCGGTCTTGTCGCGAAACCGCGCGGCGGCCTCTTCGACTTTTTCCTTTAGCCCCTCAACAACTTCCGCTGCCACAAGCGCCGAACCGCCCGTCACGCGGCTCTGCGCACCGGCTTGGCGGAAACTGCGTAAATCGTACGGGCGCAGCGCGAGCGCCAGCTTGCCGCCCGTGGACGTCTCGCCGCTCACGAGGTCTTCCGCCGCCCCGCCCTCCAGCACGAGCTCGACCGTCGCGGGATAAGGCAGCCGGTTCAGGACGTAAACGTAGTTGGCGCCGTCCACGACCTTCTGGCGCACACGCACGGGATCGGCAAGCCCCGCGATGTCCTCGAACTTCACGGCGGGCAGCGCGCGGTATGCCTTGGCGAAACGCGCGAGCTTATCCTCAATGCCGAACGTGCCGACCAAGAACCCGCCCTTGGTGATCGTCAGCGCGTCGAGGTTGTTCAGCGCGAAAACGTGATTCTCAAGACCATGCACCGTGTTGCCGTTCAGCGCGGAAACACGCCACCCGCACTCTTGCGTTTTCGCGGAGAGCCCCTTGAGCGGCGCCGTGCGCGCGACGTCGTTCTCAAAATATCGATCATGCATGTTCACACTGGCCGATGGCGTGAGGGTGATCGGCACGACCTTCTCCGGCGCGCTGTTCACCGTACGCAGGTCGTAAACCTGCGGGTCGGTCGCGCCGTGGGCTCGCCGCCAACGCAGGTCGGCAGGCACCATCGAGTAGCGCAGCACGATCTCGGGATCCTGCGCATACAGCGCTGGGTCAATGCCTTGCTCGCGCGCCCACTGCAGCGCACGCTGCGCGGGGTCGAGGGGGTCGGCCGACGCCTTGGCGTCCTCGGCCGCGAAGATCACCACGCCCAGCGTGAGGTCCCGGCGATGGGCCCGCAGGCGGCTGGCCAGCTCTTTGTAATAGTCGTGCAGCTTGCGGCAGCGCCACTGGATCCACGGTTCCCTGGCGTTGGCCATCAGCCACTGGTAGCTCTTGGCGAAACGGAAACGGTCTTTGCGGTCCACCGGGATCGTGAGGCCGGTCTCCTGCTGGAAGCGGACGAGGTTCACGTCGTTGTACCCCGATTCTAGCGAGCCGAAGGCGAAGATCGAGTGCCGCACGGTGTTCAGTGTGACGCCGGTCAGCGCCGGCTCGTCGCCGTAGCGCGCGACGAGTTCGGCGAACTGGCGCTTGACCGCCTCCTGCACATGCGGATCGAGCGGATTGTAGACCGGATCTTTACCGTGCCACGCGCGGTAGAACAGCCGGTTGTCGTAGCGCATGTTGAGGACCGTCTCCTCGCCGGCGCGGACGCGGTCATCATCGGTAATCGTGTACGGCAGCAGGCTGTCGATCTGGTGCAGGTGCAGCCATGCGTTGAAGGTCATGCCGCGCGCGGCCAGCCGGCGCATCAGGTATTTCGGAAAACCGGCAGGATGCGGCCGCCCGCCGAAGTCGGTCAGCGGCTCAGCCTCGGAGCCGAAGAGCGGGCCGTGATACCACGAGACGGGATAGTGCACCGTGTTCATGCCGAAGGACTGGTGGTAGTCCAGCATGCGGTCGACCACCGTTTCGAATTGAGGGAAGAAGTGCATGCCGGGGTTGCCCGGCAGCGAGCCGTAGCAATCGGCGAGGACCGGATCCTCGTGGTAGAGTCCGATCTCGCGCGCCGGCACGCTGCCGCTGAAGGGCTTGACCTCCGTGCGCGGGAAACCGCCTTCCAGCTTATAGACCTTCAGCGTCTTGACGGCGGCGGGACGCCCCCCCTCGACGGTCATGAAGACGAAGCTCATGTTTTCGCCCTGCGGCCA
>MWEJ01000393.1 GCA_002071025.1 Verrucomicrobia bacterium ADurb.Bin070
CCGGAAGTTCCTGCCGTCCGTGCAGACCTTCGCCGACTACCGCGAGATGTACGACAAAGCCGGCAAGAGCGTCGATGCGGTGCTTGTGGCGACGCCGGACCATTGGCACGCGCTGCCAACGGTCGAGGCCATGCAGCTCGGCAAGCATGTCTACACCGAGAAGCCGATCGCCCGCACGGTGTGGGAAGTGCGTCGGCTGATGGAGGCCGCGCGCCGCTACAACGTGGTGACCCACATGGGCAATCAGGGACATTCGTTCGCCAGCCATCAGACCTTCACCTCTTGGGTGCGCAAGGGGTTGCTCGGAGAGATCCGCGAGGTCCACACCTGGACCACCATGCGCCTGCTCGACGCCGCGGGTAAGATTCCCGAGCTGTCCAAACTGGAGCGGCTGCCCGAGGGGCTCGACTGGGAGCGCTGGATCGGTCCGGCCGAGTACCATCCCTATTCGCCCTACTTCACGCCCAACCGCTGGCGCGCGTGGACGCCGTTCGGCACCGGCAATCCCGGTGACTGGGGCTGCCATCTGCTCGACCCGATCTATGACGCGCTCAATCTGCGCAGCCCGCAGCGCATCACGGCGGAGGTGACGCCGGGGTGGGATCCCGTGCGCGACCGGCTGGCCTTCCCCAACGCCTCGCGCATCCGCTACGAGTATGATCTCGCCAACGGTAAGACGATGACGATCGTGTGGCACGACGGCGAGTTCTGCAACGAGGTGCCGCGGCCATCGGTCCTGGAGGAGGGACGCGAGCTGGGCAACCGCATCGTGCCGGGGCAGTGGAACGCGGGCGCGGTGGTGTACGGCAGCAAGAACACGCTCAAATACGGGTCGCATGGCGCCGACGGCTGCCGCGTGATTCCCGAAAGCGCCATGCGCGCGATGATCCGCAACATCAAGGAGGAGGAGGGGGCGAAGCCCAACTTCTGGATGACGCAGATCGGCAGCCACTTTGAAGATTTCACCACTGCGATCAAGATCGGCCGCAAGTCGAACAACCCCTTCGAGACAGCCGGCTATGTCGCCGAGAACGCGGCGCTCGGGGCGATCGCGGTGCGCCACCCGAATGTGCGGCTGGAGTGGGACTGCGAGGCGCTGCGCTTCAAGAACTGTGATTCGGCCAATGCGCTGGTCGAGCCGCATTACCGCAAGGGCTACGCGCTCAACGTGTAGCGGTTATAAATGCCGAACGCCCAAAGAAGAATTAGGGTTTGGACACGGTTTGACATTCGGCGCCAATACCCGTAAGTTACGTGATTTATTGACGAGTCGGTTGAGTGCGGAAAATGAAACAGCCTGATAACAAAAAAAAGAAGAGACGGCAGTACCCGATGCAGAAAGGTTCTGTACCCGCTTTGGATTGTGTCGCTCACGAGCCAGTATTGAACGATTACGGGACATTGCGCTCAATCGATTTGTTCGCGGGGGCAGGCGGGTTGTCAGAAGGACTCTCAATGGCCGGGTTCGTTCCTTTGTTCGCATCGGAACTTGTCGACAGTTATGCCCGGACTTATCAACTCAACCACCCGCGAACCGAAGTCAGGAGCGCCGATATACGGTCGTTGGATCCAAAGGCCATCATGAAGCAGATGGGTGTGCGCCGCGGGGAGCTTGACCTGATCGCCGGCGGCCCGCCATGCCAAGGGTTTTCGATTAACGCGCCTGTGCGCAGCGTTTTGGATCAAAGGAATCACCTCTTCAAAGAGTATCTGCGTTTCGTGGATGCGTTTCAACCCCGGGCTGTATTAATCGAGAACGTGCCGGGACTCGTCTCGTTTGAACATGGTGCAACGTTGCACGCGATCCTTCACGCGCTCGCGGAGCTTGGCTATGGGGCCGATGTCCATATCTTGGGTGCCGCATATTATGGCGTGCCGCAGATGCGTTGGCGAACCATTATCATCGGATTGCGGGGGAAAACCGTTCCGTCCTATGCTTTTCCGGAGCCGGTCCGTCACGCGCCGATTCGCCCCAATTTTACGACTACCTTCGACGGGAAAATGCTGGTGAAGATGCCGACTGCGGCAACCGCGTCCCCGTTTACGACAGTCCAACAGGCTATATCTGACTTGCCGCCTCTTGCCTGCGGAGAACGCGGCGCGTTACTGAAACACTACGCGACACCGCCCTCGTGCGATTACCAACGCTGGGTTCGAATTGGCAGTAACGGGGTCAGCAATCACGAAGCATCAAAATTGTCCGCCATTAATCTCGAGCGTCTGAACTACATTCAGCCGGGCGGGAATTGGACCGATATCCCCGAGCGACTGCTCCCGATGGGGATGACGTTGGCGAGAAAATCGGACCATACCCAACGGTACGGCCGGCCCCGACCGGACGGGCTCGCTTCAACGATTCTTACGAAATGTGATCCGCACTGGGGCGCGTATTTCCATTACGCCCAGAATCGCTCCTATACCGTGCGTGAAGCCGCCCGACTACAGTCTTTCCCCGACCATTTTTTATTCACGGGGACAATGGCCGAACAATTTGCACAGGTCGGGAATGCAGTCCCACCCCTTTTGGCGGAAGCGGTCGGGTTAACGATCAAAAATGTCTTAAACGAAGGAAGCTGATGGCAGGATACATTGCGGAATTTTTCGGTTATAACGCGACCGATGCCTCCGATTTGGCTTTGGAGCACGCGGCTTCTTCGACCTGCCCTTTTCTGTCGGTCCCTTGCACAAAAATGCTTGCGAGGGATGGCAGTCGTTCAGGGGTTTGCGCTGTTCGCCAGAAGGGGCCGACGGCCATGAACATCATCTGTTGTCCGATCCGTCTTTATGCGAATGACTATGAGATACTGCGGATCATCGCCGAGGATGCTTTTGGGAGCGGTCTAAAGCTCTTTGCAGGCAGGATCGCTGTTGATGAAGCGAAACAGAGAGGTGGCGCAGTCGCTGTTTTTGGTCATAGATGGGGAGGAGAGTTGCGATTGCCCAAAAGGCAAGGAAACGGAAGCTATTTTGTTGATTGGGTTCTGGCAAAAATTGACAGGCAAGGAACTCTTGAGGAGTTTGTTGCCGTTGAGGTCCAGACCATCGACACCACTGGAAATTATCGGAATGCGAGACAGGCTTTGCTCGCGAACCGGCGTCTCGTCCCTGATACGGTCGGGCTGAATTGGGAGAATGTTTCGAAGCGTATCCTTCCGCAAATCATCTATAAAGGGCAGGTTCTCCAGCGCGAGGACCTTTGCAAGTCCGGGCTCTATTTTGTTTGCCCCAAGCCGGTTTACAATCGGATTCTTGATCGCTTGGGAGGGAAGGACAAGTTGCCTGAATTCTCACGCCAGCCGGCCTCTATTCATTTTCTCGCGTACGATTATTCCCGATCCGCGTCCCGCGACGGGGCCATACAACCGCTAGAAAAAATCGATGTGCACAACACGGCTGTCTATAAAGTCCAAGAGGCATTCTCAGCCATAACGTTGCCGTCCGCCAACGTTTATCGGGATGCGATATTAAAGGCATTGGA
>MWEJ01000394.1 GCA_002071025.1 Verrucomicrobia bacterium ADurb.Bin070
GTTGACGCGCTGGCGGTGGCTAAGGAAGTGGGCAATACCCGCACGATGAACATGGTGCTGGCCGGCGCGCTGTCTGTCCTGACGCCCTTCAGCGCCGAGTTGTGGCACCAGGCGATGCAGGCGCGCATCCCGGCCAAGCTGGTCGATATGAATCTCAAGGCGTTCGAGGCGGGGCGCGCGTGCGCGGCGACGCGTTAGGACGCTGGACACCCGTGTTCGCAAGACTCCTCCAGATCGTGACGGGTCGCGGCGGCGAGCGGAACAAGCCGCCGCGCTCGGCTGTGGTGGGGGCCTGGGGCGAGGCGCGCGCAGCGGCGTTTCTCAAGGCGTCCGGGTATGCGGTCATCGGACAGAACGTGCGTCCGGACCGTCATGACGAGATCGATCTGGTGGTGCGGCGCGGTGACACCCTTGTGTTCGTCGAGGTCAAGACGCGCCGGCGCGAGGATTTCGGCCGGCCGTTGTCTGCAGTTAACCCCCGCAAGCGCCATGCGCTGAACCGCGCTGCGGCGGCTTATGTGCGCAAGGCCGGCTATCCGCGGCTTTTTTTTCGTTTTGATGTGATCGAGGTGCTGGGCCAGCCGGAGGAGGGCGAACCGCTGATCCGACACGTCGAGAACGCATTCCCGTTTGAACAACGACTGCGTTTTTCAAGATAATCAGGAGGACAGAATGCAAAGCGGGCTGAATGCAAAACGGGTGGCGCAGGCGGTGGTCGTGGGCTGTGTGGTGTGGGTGTCGGCGTGCCGGTTGCTGGATGCGCCGGAGGCGGATGCATGGATGGATCAGGCGCGGTCATACGCCTTGACGCCCGCAACCGACTGGGTGTATCCGGTCGGCACCGTGCGCAGCGAGGGTTCGGTGGAGGGGGCCGAGCGTCTGTTGGCCGAGGACGGCGCGAGCTGTCGGCTGGCTTATGTGGCCGGCGGCCCCAAGCCAGTGGTGGTGCTCGATTTCGGGCGGCAGAGTGTCGGCGGATACGCAGTCTTCACGGTGACCGCAAAGCAGGGGCTGCCGGTCGTGCGGTTGGCCTATGCGTGTCATCCTGACGGTCTCTCAGAAACTGGCTGCTTCACGCGTTCGACCAGTGCCCGTTACCTCGGCGAGACGTTTGATCTGCCGGTACTGCCGGGGAATGTCTACCGGCACGAGACCTATACCGTGCCGCGTACCGGGCGTTTCATCGCACCGCTGATTCAAGGCCAGACCCGGTATGTTAGGCTTCAGCTTGACACCCCCGGCACCGAGGTCTCCATCGACGCCGTGGCGATGGTGAACAGCGAGGTGTATGACCGTACGCCGAACGACGGGCTTTTCCTGTGCGGCGACGAGCGTTTGAATCGGCTGTGGGCGATCAGCGCGTGGACGTTGCAGATCGCTTCCTTTCCGAATCATGACGCCTGGAAGTGCGTGGACGGTTGGCTGCTGCCGCGCAAGCTTGAGCAGGCCGAAGAGATCGGACTGAGCCGCGATGGCGCGTCGTGGGGCGATGTGTGCATCGAGACGACCTTCGAGCTGCGCGCCAATCCCGATCACGTGTCCGCCGCAGGGCTGGCGTTCCGCGCGGCGGATGCGCGCAACGCATACTTGGCGGAGGTCGGGCTCGACGGTGCGGTGCGGCTGTTGGCGCGGCAGGACGGACGCGACCGCGTGCTGTGTGAACGCCGCCTCGCCGAGCCACTGGTGGACGGCGTTCGCTACCGGCTGGAGGTCGAGGCGCGCGGGCCGGCGCTGGCGGTGCGGCTTGACGGTGCAGAGGTCGCGCGCGCCGAGGATGCTGCCTTCGCGAGCGGCCGCGTGGGCTTCTTCACGCCTAAAGAGAGATGGCCGCTCTTCGACGCGATCCGGGTAACCGATGCCCGGGGATGCGTGTTGCTGGCCGATGATTTTTCGGGCGGGCTCGACCGTTGGCTGTTCGCGCGCACGCTCTCGTACGTGGCAGACGGCGCGAAACGCGACCGGCTGGTCTGGTCCGGCGATCTCTACTTCGCGCAGCGCAGCGCGTATTATGCCTCGGCGAACCCCGTTTATCTGCGCGATTCGCTGCGCATGCTCGCCTTCAATCAGACGCCGGACGGGTATGTGCACGCCTCGCCCTATCCCGAGCGCAGCGTGGCGCCTCCGCGTGGCGATTATGGGCCGTTTCCGTCGGATGAATTCGCGGCGTGGCTGTTGCCGGTGGCGTGGGATCACCTGCTCTACACCGGCGACCGCGAGACGATTCGCGAGCTCTGGCCGGCGCTACAGCGGCTCATGGCTTACCTGGAGGCTCATCTCGGGGCTGACGGATTATTCCAGCAACGTTCCGAAACTTCCAAGCACGCCGGCAATCTGAAGGTGGGCGATGTCCGCAAACGCGCCTTCATGAATATCCTGCTGTGGGCGGTCTTCAGAGATGCCGCGCGTATCGCCGACGAATTGTCGCTGCGGGACGAGGCTGCGGCCGCACGGCGTCGCGAAGCGGCGCTCGTGCATGCGCTTGACCGGCACCTGTGGGATGAGGACGGCGGGTTTTACAGGGAGGCGGTCGAGACGCCGCGCTTCGGGGCTGAGGCCAACGCGCTCGCGCTGTCACTGGGGCTGGTCTCGCCCGAACGGGCGCGGCGCATCGCGCCGCAGTTCAAGAAAATCGGTCACGGCAAGTTTCAGAGTCTGGCCAGCCGCGGCCGTTTCGAATACGGTTTCGCGCAGTCCGGCTTGCAGACGCTCTTCGATCACAACTGGCTCAAGCTGCTGGACGATGGCTGGAAGGGCGCCTGGACCACGACCGAGTGCATGGGCACGATCACGAAGGGGTGGGGGGATGAGTCGCATCCAGACACCGCGATCGCGCATCATTTCAGCGCCTACCTGCTGGGAGTCGTGCCGCTTGAGCCGGGGTTCCGCCGCTTCCGCGTGCGGCCCCATGTGACGCGCGAGGTGCGCTGGGCCAAAGGCCTCGTGCCGACGCCGCGCGGCGCCGTGCGCTGTGAATGGGCGTTCAAAGAGGATTCGATCGCGCTGCTGTTGACGGTGCCGAAGGGAACGCGGGCTGAGATCGCGCTGCCGGGGTGCCGCCGCGTGACGGTCAACGGACACGCGCGCGGACTGACCGATTTGCCGGCGGGGATCTACCGTGTGATTGCGGAAGGGGTGTCGGCCGATGCCTGGCGCGATCCGACGCTTCAGCGTTCAACGTCCGACCGGCGGATGGCCTATTCCGCCAAGGCCTCCAGCTCGCACGAGGCGGGGGGGTGGGGGATCGCGCATCTCTTTGCGCCGGAGCAGGACACGGCCCGCAAGGGATACAGCTCGAAGCATCATGCGGCGGCCGACGCCGAGGAATGGATCGAGATCGACTTGGGCGAAGAGCGCACGCTGGGGCAGCTTGTCTTGGTGCCGCGGCGCGATGTGACCGGAACGGACGGTTCGGCGGCGGGGTTCCCGCGCGCCTTCACGGTTCAACTCGCGAAAGAGCCCGGGGCCTACACGAC
>MWEJ01000395.1 GCA_002071025.1 Verrucomicrobia bacterium ADurb.Bin070
CACGATGCCTGTTTGAGGCTTGGTCTCATCGAAATCGCTATCGCTATCGGGATCGGGATCGTCCATTTTGAGCCGTCCGGCGCGGTTCCTCTTGCGATTGACTCGCATTCATCGTAGCCGGTCACGGCCGGATATGGTAACCTGCGGTTGTCTGTGATACTCGTAATCCGAAAGAGGATGCTATGAAAGTGAAACGCCTTGTTTTGTCTGGTCTGGCCGCGTGCGCGGTCGGCCTGATCTCGGGCTGCGAAACATTGGAAGGCCATGAAGGCGCAGTGATCGGCTCGGCGGCCGGCGCGGCCGGCGGCGCGCTGATCGGCTCGGCGGCGGCCGGCAGCGGCAACCGCGGCACCGGCGCGGTGATCGGCGGCGTGATCGGCGGCGTCGCGGGCGGCGTGGCAGGCGACCAGTTCCACGACAAGAAGAAAGACGAATAGCGGGCCCCGCGCATGGATTCTCCCATCCCGCTGCATGTGCACGACGAGAGCTTTTGCGTGCGCGCATATGAGTCCGGTGTGAACAATCAGGTCACGCTGCCGGCGCTTTGTAATTTTTTGCAGGAAGCGGCCGGCAATCATGCGCGCGCGCTGGGGCTCGGAATCCATGAGCTGCAGGACGCCGGCTTCACCTGGATGCTCGCGCGGCTACGGCTCGAAATCCGTCGCTACGCCGCGTGGCGCGAGACGGTGCATCTGCGCACCTGGCCGGCAGGCGTGCGCGGACGGCTGACGGCGCTGCGCGATTTCTGCATGACGGACGACGCGGGCGAGACGGTGCTGCTCGGCGTCAGCGAGTGGCTCTATGTGGAGGTGCCAGCCCAGCGGATCGTGCGCTTGCCGCAGGCGTTTGCGGCGCTCGCGCCGGCCGGCACCCCGCAGGTGCCCCTTCCCGAGGCTCCGGCCAAAGTGCCGGACATCACCGCGCCTGAGTGGTCCGCCGCCATCACCGTGCGCCAAAGCGACCACGACTTCAACAACCACGTCAACAACGCGCATTATGTGGCGTGGGCGCTGGAGTGCCTGCCGGACGTCTGGCGCGAAGCGCGCCGCGTGCGCGAGATCGATATCGCGTTCCGCGCGGCGGCGCGCTGGGGCGACACGGTGACCGCCGAGGCGGCGCGTGACACCGGCGACAGCGGTGCGCTGCTCCATCGCATTCGGCGCGACGCGGACGGCACGCTGTTGGCGCAGGTCCGCACCGTCTGGGACGAGGACCCTTTTTTACGGCGGCGGGCCCCTGTGGCCAGCGGCCCGAACAGAACACAAGGAGAGACAACGTGAAGCGAATGATGATTCCGTTCCTGGCGGCGGTGCTGGTGGCCGGCACCCTGTTTGCGCAGCAGCTTTCAACCACCCCGACGCCGCGCGACGCCGGCTGGGTTAAGCGCGTCGAGCGCGACGCTGCCCAGGCGCGCAAGGGCGGCTGGGAGGTCGTCTTCATCGGCGACTCGATCACCGATTTCTGGCAGAACCGCGGCAAGGCCGAGTGGGAAAAGTATTTCGCGCCGTTCAAGGCGCTGAACCTCGGCATCAGCGCCGACCGCACCGAGCATGTGCTGTGGCGCCTCGACAACGGGCAGCTCGAGAACAACCAGCCCAAGCTCTTCGTGGTGATGATCGGCACCAACAACAACGGCCACCGCCCGGCCGACAAGGAGAGCACCGCCGATACCGTCGCCGGCATCAAGGCGATCCTTGACCGGCTGGCGCAGAAGGCGCCGGACTCCAAGGTGCTGCTGCACGCGATCTTTCCGCGCGGCGCCACGCCGCAGGACGCCTGCCGCCTGCGCAACGAGGCGGTTAACGCCGAGATCCAGAAGTTCGCCGATAACAAACGCATCTTCTGGATGAACATCAACGACAAGCTTCTTGAGCCCGATGGCACGCTCTCCAAAGCGGTCATGCCCGACCTGCTGCACCCGAACGCCAAGGGCTACGCGATCTGGGCCGAGGCGATCCTGCCATTCATCCAAAAGAGCGTCAAGACCTCGGTCACCCCCGACCACCGCATGGACCAGGCGTGGTGGAAGCAGCGTTTCGAGCAGAAGCTGGCGCTGGCCAAGCAGGGCGGATGGGATTTGGTCTTTCTGGGCGATTCCATCACGCACGGCTGGGAGGGTGCCGGCAAGCAGGTCTGGGCCGAGAATTTCGGCGCGTACAAGGCGTTGAATCTGGGTTACGGCGGCGACCGCACCGAGCATGTGCTGTGGCGGCTGCAGAACGGCGAGCTGGACGGCTACCAGCCCAAACTGCTGATCCTGATGATCGGCACCAACAACACCGGCCACCGCCCGGCCGCGCAGGAGACGCCGCAGGACACCGCCGACGGCATCCGGGCGATCCTTGATCTGATCGCCCAAAAATCGCCGTCCACCCAGGTGCTGCTGCTCGGCATCTTCCCGCGCAGCGCCAAGCCGACCGATGTGCCGCGTGCGCGCAACAGCCGCGTCAACGAGATCATTAAGGCGTATGCCGACGGCGCGCGCGTGATCTACATGGACCTCGGCCCGCAGATGCTGGAGCCGGACGGCACGCTCGCCCCAGAGATGATGCCGGACCTGCTCCACCCGAAAGAAAAGGGCTACCGCATCTGGGCGCAGGCCGTGTTGCCCGTGATCAAAGAGACGCTCGGGAAATAACCCGTCTGCAGGGCGGTTTCGTCGAAACCGCCCTGCCGCATTTTTTCGCGCTAGGGCTGGCGGGCGGGCAAACGGCGGCGGTAGGCGTCTTTGTAGAGGCCGATCTTGTCGAACGGGATCGGCTCGAAGGCCGGCAACTCTTTCAGCAGGCGCGCACTGCGGCGCAGGGCGAGGTCGCCGGCCGCGCGGTCGGCAAAGCCGAGATCGACCGGCGTGTCGGCCGTGCCCGCCAGATGCGCGAAGCCCTTGATCCCCTCGGTCGTCGCGATCCCGTTGGTCGCGCCCGAGGTGTTCACCGCCAGATTGTCGGCGATCTCGAACTTGTCGAGCAGCTTCTTGACGTTGCCGTCGAAGTCACACACCTTGCGCGTGCAGTCGACGAATACATTGCGGCGTATCGGATTGTGCAACGGCTCGCGCGGCGAGTCGTTCATGATGGCGGCCAGACGCGGGTAGCGCACGCTCCACGGCGGCTGGGTGTAGTTGAATGCCCGGGCCTTGGCGTCCAGGCACCAGCTCGGATCGTTGGTGTTGTTCCAGTGCTTCCAGGTCATGCCGCGCGAGTCGATGTGCAGGCCGATCGGGCAGTCCACCACCAGGTTGTTGAGCACCGGGTTGTCGCGCCCGCCGCCGATCATCAGCGCTCGGCCGGCACGATAAAAGACATTGCCCTCCAGCGTGTCGCCGCAGTCACAGTCGTCCAAATAAATGCCCATCGTGTTCACGTGCTTGTCGTCGCCGCCGCCGAGGTTATGGATAAAGTTGTGGCGCAGGATGTTGCCCTGGCTGGTCCAGTCGCGTCCGGTGTAGAAGGCGCCGGCGTCGCCGGTCTCC
>MWEJ01000396.1 GCA_002071025.1 Verrucomicrobia bacterium ADurb.Bin070
GTCGACTACGTGCTCGAGCACATGCCGCGCATCGTGCGCAAGCTGCGCGACCTCTCGCCCTTCGGCAAAGGCGACGCCCTGCCGGTAGAGTTGTAGAACGCGGAACTTCGAACTCAGAACGAAAAATTTCGACGTTGGGCGTTCGGCGTGCAAAAGCTTAACGCCGTTTCAACATAACCTTGATTTCCACGGCTTCGTGCAAGTTTTCCGCCGGGATGGAAAAGGATTTCGCCAATCGTTCGGACGACCATGCCCGCCGCACATCTTCATCGCCATTTAATATTTTGATCGAAGGGGTCGGCAGCGACCCCCGCCAAAACCTCCACCGCCAGTTTGGCGCACGCCAACGTGCGCCTGTTGACATTGCAGGCTGTGAGCGTCACCGCCTCGTACCCCTCGGCCGCAACACTTACGCGCAGGTTCGGTCCCGGCATCTTACCTTCACAGAACAACATTCGCGCCAGATGAAAGTAGTTGAAGCTGCCAATGCCACCGTTGAACACCGCCCGCCCGTCTGCACCTGTCTGTTCCGTGCTTTCCCAAGGCTTCCAGTTATCAGAGACAAGCCCCATGCCCTGCGCCCTCTCGATCGGACACGACGAATCGAACATCGCGGTCTGCCGCAAGTTGACCCGTATGTTTTCCAACGGCATACCGTCACCGTCCGAAACCGTGACGACCACGGTTGCACAGCTCCAGGCCACCATGTTTGTGACGAATGAATTATAACGCTTGCCAAGCAGTGTCAAGGCGCGCTCGGATTCAAAATGCGCCTTTCGCATGGTGGCGACCCAATCGAGCGTACCGGCCGGGAGCGATACGTAGAGATCTGACGGCATCAGTGATTCGATTTCTGTTGGCAGTTTGAACCGCATGATCGGTGCCGATGCCGCGATCGCTTTATCCGCCGCCGCGTCCTTCTCATCCTCCGCAGCCTGCCGCGCTTGCGCCGCCTTGAGCAGGCGCGCACGCGCCTCGTCCGGTGTCTCGCCCTGCAAAAGCGATGCCCAATATGGGTCGTTCCCCGGCTTCTCCTCCTTGATCAGTTTGCCCGCGCCGGAAACCGTCGCGACGAACTGCCCCTGCGGATTGAAAACTAAGTAATGCGTGACACCGTCACGACCCGTCTTTTTGACGTAATGGATTCTATGACTGTTCGTGAAGTGGACCGTCTCTTTAACCTCCTGCAGTTGCCCCGAACCCGAGTCATACAGCCTTTTAACGGATTTAACTTCAGCCCCCTTTTCATTATAGGTGTTTTCCGTGATCCGCCACCATGTGCCGTTTTGATCCGATTCCTTAAGGTATCGGACCTTGCCTTTCGCGGCGCCTTCGCGGATTCTCTCCGTCTCGGTACGGTATCCGTCGGAGCGCACATACATGTCGCGCCCGTTCGCCGCGTTGGTATATGTGTAATCTGCCGGTATGAGGTGGCAGGTGTTGGTGCCCTGCTGTTGATACAGACAACCCATGCCCGGATAGGCGAGATGCATGCTGCCGACATATGAAATTTTGTTTGTGACAGTGAACTCCAGAACGCGCCTGCGCGTCGCCACAGCCTGAGCGGGATCGACATCATAGGTGACGGCGACGTCTGGATGCGGCACCTGAATCGGAGCAGCGTGTGTGATGTCGCCCCAGATCAACAATTTCTTTTTTGTGCCTTCCACGAGATAAATCGTGTGTCCCGGCGTGTGGCCGCTGGCCGCAAACGCTACGACATTGCGCAGCAGCGGCACGGGGTGCTCAGCGTCCAGGTTTTGCGGATGAAACAGGCGGAAGCGTCCGGCATATGCGTCCGCGATACGTTGCGCTCCTGCACCCGCCGCTTTCCAGTAATCGAACTCTTTGCGGGAAATATACAGCGTGGCATTCTTGAAAACGGGCGCGTCGTCGCACAGCAGCCCTCCAATGTGGTCGCGGTGCATGTGCGTGAGGAGCACCGCGTCGATCTCGTCCGTCCGCACCCCGACTGACTTCAGGTTTTCGTCCAGCTTCAGCCCCAACCCCGTGTCCACCAGCACCCTTTTGCCTCCTGTGTGAACCAGAAAAGCGTTGATCGCATTCGGCACTTCACCTGCGGGTACGTAACGCCGCAGCATCGCGTCGGTCGCGCCGACTAGCGTTTCTTTGCCTATCGACTGCTGCCGCTCCGCGAGTGTCGTCACCGTCGCTCCGCCAAGTTCGAATAGAAAAGTGCCGGGCAGCGTGTCCCCGACTGCCGAACAAACGACAAGCGACACGATGATGACAGGTACATGCCTACTCATATTTTCTCCTTTGTTATGTGCTTAGGTGGCCAGAGTATTACAACACCTTCGTTTTTGCAACGTCAGGTGTTCGCGTTTTGCAGCACGCGCCAGAGGTCATGCGAAAACAAAACCTAAAAATCCCCGACGCCGACAAATTGTTTCGCACGTCCGAAGTCCCCCGAGTTTGAAACCTCTTTCTATTGAAAACGGTAAGCCTTACGTCTACACTTGACAGCCTCAATGAACGTGACTCTCAAGAGTCTTACTTCGCTTCCGAACTGCGGAACGGACCACCGCAAACAGGGAGGACGTCCGGCGGGTGCATTACGAACGGCGAGCCCATGATTCGGGGAGAGAGAAGAACGCGCAAGTGGGGAGAACTGCGAATGACTGCCAAATCCCACTGGGTTCTACTTGAGAGTTGAACGTTGAAAGTTGAGCGTTGAAAGTTAATCCTCTTATGAATTTCGATTCCCCGCCTACCGCATCCTCCCCTCTCTCCGCCTGCCGTCTCTGCCCGCGCGCGTGCGGCGCAGACCGGCTCGCGGGCCGGCTCGGCTACTGCCGGGCGGGCGTGTTGCCGCGCGTCTTCCGCTACGGCCCGCACTTCGGCGAAGAGCCGCCGGTAAGCGGCACGCGCGGCTCGGGCACCGTTTTCTTTTCGCACTGCACGCTGCGCTGCCTCTACTGCCAGAACCATCCGTGGAGCCAGGCGGGGCGCGGCGACGACCTCACGGTGGAGGCGCTGCGCGGCATTTTCGAGCAACTCGTGCGGAAGGGCTGCCACAACTGGAACCTGGTCTCCCCCACCCCTTGGTTGCCACAGATCCGCGAGGCGGTGATGCCGTTACTTCGCGCTGGAATCGCCCTCCCATTTGTGTATAATACGTCGGGTTTTGAGTCACCGGAGACACTGGAAGCTTTCGCCGATCTGGCTGATATTGCGTTGATCGACCTGCGCTATGCCCGGACCGAGAGCGCGGCGGAGGGTTCCGATGCGCAGACGTATGTCGAGGCGGCGCGCAGTGCGTTGCGGTGGTTCTGGGAGCATCTGGGTCCGCTGGAGACCGATACCGCCGGGATCGCCGTGAGCGGCGTGATCTGCCGGATTTTGGCGTTGCCGGGACGCGTCGCCGAGGCGGTGGAGAATCTCGAGTGGCTGGCGAAGCATGTGGGCAGCGGCATTCACATCAGCGTGATGTCGCAGTACACGCCGCTG
>MWEJ01000397.1 GCA_002071025.1 Verrucomicrobia bacterium ADurb.Bin070
TGCAACAACGTGGTCTGGCCGCTCTGCCACTACTTTTTCGCCTATATCCAGTATGACAAAAAAACGTGGGAAGCCTACCGCGAGGTCAACCGTCTCTTTTTCGAAGCCGCCTTGAAAATCATCCGGCCCGGCGACGTGGTGTGGGTCCAGGACTATCAGCTCATGCTCCTGCCCGGACTGCTGCGCCAGGCCATGCCGTCGCTCAGCATCGGCTACTTCCACCACATTCCCTTCCCCTCCTTCGAGTTGTTCCGCGTGCTGCCCGAGCGGGCGGACATCCTGCGCGGACTGCTGGGGGCCGACCTGATCGGCTTCCACACGCCGGACTACATGCGCCACTTCATCAGCGCCGCCTACCGCGTGCTCAACGTGGAGTGCGATCTCGACGAGATCCATTTCGACAAACGGCTGATCCAGGTCAACGCCTTCCCGATGGGCATTGACTTCGAGCACTATTACAAGGCCGGCACGCGCGTCCCGGTGCGCACGTTGGCCACCACCTTCCGGCAGCAGTTCGGAGCGCAAAAGCTGGTGCTTTCCGTTGACCGTCTGGACTACAGCAAAGGTATTCTGCATCGCCTGAAGGGCTTCGCCGCAGCGCTGGAGCGGCGGCCCGACCTGTGCGAACGCGTCTCCTTGGTGATGCTGTTGGTGCCCTCGCGCGCCAGCGTTCCTGAATATGCGTCGCTGAAACGCAAGATCGATCAGACGATCGGTGAATTGAACGGCCGGTACGCCACCCCCACCTGGACACCGATCCATTACTACTACCGCAGCTTTTCGCCGGACCGGCTGCAGGCGCTCTATCACGTGGCCGACATCGCGCTGGTCACGCCACTGCGCGACGGCATGAATCTGGTCGCCAAAGAGTACGTCGCCGCCAAGCGCGACACGCCCGGGGTACTGATCCTGAGCGAGCGCGCCGGCGCGGCCCATGAACTGACCGATGCCCTGCTCGTGAATCCCAACAGCGCCGAAGAGGTCAGCGACGCCATCATCGCCGCCATCGAGATGCCGGAAAAAGAGCAGCTCGCGCGGCTTCAGCGCATGCAGGCGCTGCTGGCACGCCGCTCGGTCAACGCATGGGCCGCTGAGTTCCTGCACGCGCAACAGGCGATCAGCGCCAAGAATGAACATGTGCGCGAGGCTCTGATCGGTCCCGAAGACGTGCGCGACATCCGCGCCTGGTACCGCAACGCACGCGCACGCCTGCTGATCTTGGATTACGACGGCACGCTCGCGCCGATCTGCAAACAACCTGAGGACGCCGCGCCGGACGAAGCGCTGCGCGGCACCCTGCGCCGGCTGGCCGAGGACCCGCGCAACACGCTCGTCATCTGCAGCGGCCGAGACCGCGACACGCTCGACCGCTGGCTGGGCGACCTGCCCGTGCTGCTGGCCGCCGAACACGGTGCCTTCCACAAGGAAAGCGGCGTCTGGCACGGCCTGCAGGATGAGATGCCGGTGTGGGACGACGAAGTCTTGGCCGTGATGGAACGCATCACGTACCAGACACAAGGCGCGTGGGTCGAGAAAAAGCGCACCGCCCTCGTCTGGCATTACCGCAACGTCGACGCTTGGCTCGCGGAGCTGCGCGAGAAACAACTGCTTGCTTCACTGATGGAGCCATGCGCGCGCCTGAATCTCCGCGTGATGCGCGGCAACAAGGTTGTAGAGGTGAAGCCCTTTGATTTTAACAAAGGGGCCGAGGTGCAGCGTTTGCTGGAGAAAGGCAGCTTCGACTTCGTGCTCGCGATGGGCGACGACGTGACCGACGAAGACATGTTCCGCGCGCTGCCCCCGGACTCAGTGACGGTGAAGGTCGGCAGTTTCTCGCCGCAAGCCCGCTATACGCTGGGCTCGCAGACCGAGACCCTGCCGTTCCTCCGCACCCTCGCCGACTATTTGCAGAGCGTGTAAAGCACACCCGCGACGACCGCGGAACCGATCACGCCGGCCACGTTCGGTCCCATGGCGTGCATCAGCAGGTAGTTCGAGGGATCAGACTCCAGTCCCACCTTGTTCGAGACGCGCGCCGCCATCGGCACCGCCGAGACGCCGGCCGAACCGATCAGCGGGTTGATAGGATCCTTGCACAGTTTATTCATCAGCCGTCCCATCAGGCAGCCGCCGGCCGTGCCGAAGCTGAAAGCGATCAGCCCCAGCACCAGAATGCCCAGCGTTTCGGAATTGAGAAACTTTTCGCAGGCCAACTTGGAGCCGACCGACAGCCCCAGCATGATCGTCACGACGTTGATCAACGCATTCGACATGGTGTCGGCCAACCGCGCGACATTCGGCCCGACCTCGCGGCACAGGTTGCCGAGCATCAGCGCGCCGATCAGCGGCACCGCGCTGGGCAGCAGCAGCGAGCAGAGCAGCAACACGGTCAGCGGGAAACAGACCTTTTCCATCTTCGAGACCGGACGGAGTTGCTTCATCACGATCTTGCGTTCACGTTCGGGGACGATCGCCTTCATGATCGGCGGCTGAATGATCGGCACGAGCGCCATATACGAGTAGGCCGCCACCGCAATCGCGCCCAGCAGGTGCGGCGCGAGTTTGGTGGTGAGCCAGATGGCGGTCGGGCCGTCAGCCCCGCCGATGATGCCGATCGACGCCGCCTCCTTCAACCCAAAGTTGATCTGTTCGGGGAAGAGCAGAGAAAGTCCGAGCGCCCCCATCAGCGCGACGAAGATGCCGAGCTGTGCGGCCGCACCCAGCAACGCCGTGCGCGGGTTGGCGATCAGCGGGCCGAAGTCGGTCATCGCGCCCACGCCCATAAAGATCATGATCGGGAAGAGGCCGGTACTGACGCCAAACTCGAAGAAGTAGTAGAGAAAACCGCCCGGCTCCACCACCAGTTTCGTGACCGCATCCACCAGCGGCGGCGCGGTCACGTTCGCGTACGGCATATTGGCGAGCAACCCGCCGAAGCCGATCGGCAGCAGCAACAACGGCTCGAAGCCCTTCACGATCGCCAGATAGAGCAGCACGAGGCAGACGCCGATCATCAGCGCCTGACCCAGCCCGTAGGAAAGTCCGCCGATGATCTTCACCGGATGTCCCGGCATGCGGGCGCCCGAAGGCGTCAGATAGCCTTCGGTCAAGTAAGCGGGCGCGTCTTTGGCTAGAAGACCTTTAATGCCGGTGTCATCCTTGAGTTTCATCACCTTGCGGATCATCGACCGCCAATCGTTGTCAGCCGCCGTCGCCGCAACCGTACCGTCCGCCACCGCAGCCTGCGCCGCAGGTTGCGGCACAGCATCGGCCGAAAAAGCCGAGCCGCCGAGCACCACCACACTCACCATCACCATATAGAGAATTTTCATGAAACGTCCTTTTACTCAACCTTACGCCAAGACGGCCAGCAGGTCGCCGGTGTTGACCTTGTCGCCGACTCCCACGCATACAGCGACGACTCTTCCCGCCAGCGGGGCACGCACCGGGGTTTCCATCTTCATAAC
>MWEJ01000398.1 GCA_002071025.1 Verrucomicrobia bacterium ADurb.Bin070
CGCCGCCATCACCCACAACCCACGTGCCATCTGACCGCTCCTTCCCTTTTCGCTACCGCCCGCGCTGAACCTCACGCCATGTACCATATCACATCCACAGGGGCGCGTGCATCGAAACCTCGTGTACGTGTACGTGTACGTGAACGTGTACCGTTTCGCGGTGAACGCGTACGCACCCCGGCCACCAACCGATTGTGTCATCGGCCGACAGCCGGAGATCGTTTGACAGCCCGGCGGCTGTGCGGTAGTCTACTGCCAACTTCGTTCAGTAAAGGATTCATCGCATGGACATTATTCTCTGCCCGACCGCCGAAGAGGCCAGCCTGCGGGCCGCCGCCCTGATCACCAACGCCGTGCGCGCCCGCCCCGCGACCGTGCTCGGCCTCGCCACCGGCAGCACGCCCCTGCGCCTCTACCAGGCGCTGATCCAGGCCTGCCGCGACGGACTCGACTTCAGCCGCGTGCACACCTTCAACCTCGATGAGTACTACGGCGTCGCTCCGGATCATCCGCAGTCCTACCGCCGCTTCATGAACGAGCACCTCTTCAACCACCTGAATCTGATCCCGGCCAACACGCGCGTGCCCGACGGCCTGGCGCGTGATGTCGCGGCGCACTGCGCGGCGTATGAGGCGGAGATGCGCGCGGCCGGCGGCGTCGACATCCAGGTGCTCGGCATCGGCAGCGACGGCCACATCGGCTTCAACGAGCCCGGCTCCTCGCTGGCCTCGCGCACCCGGCTCGTGGCGCTCACCCCGCAGACCGTCAGCGACAACGCGCGCTTTTTCGCCACGGTCGACGAGGTGCCGCGCCACGCCATCTCGATGGGCATCGGCACGATTCTGGAAGCGAAGCGCTGCGTCATGCTCTGCTTCGGCGCGAACAAGGCCAAGGCCGTGCGCGCCGCGCTTGAAGGGGGCATCTCGCAGTTCACGCCGGCCTCGGCGCTGCAGATGCACCCCGACACCACGGTCTTCCTGGACGAAGCCGCGGCGGCTGACCTCCAGTTAAAAGAGTACTATCGCTGGAGCGCCGCCAACCAGCCGGCTTGAGCGGCGCGGTCACGGCGTCGGCGCGGGCGCGCGCAGCGCAGTGCCGCCACCGCCGGACATCCGCACAACAGGTCGGAAAAACCTGAAACCCGCCGGACGCGCGAACACGACCGATGCGCTCCCGCTCATGAACGAGAGCGGAACATCGGAGGGTTGCTGCGCGGCCACTGTCTCCCACGTGCCGCCGAGTTCGTTCAAACCCTCGACGGCCAGCCACCCGTTCAAGGGGCCTTGTTTCGCAGCTCCCCCCACTGTCAAAGCCAGCTCCACAAGAATCTCTTCATCACCCAATTCGAACCGGCTCACCGCAAACCCCGCACTGCCAGCGAACCCTGCGGCAGGACGTTCATCCAGAAGCCACGCCGTTGAGAAATCAGCCCACGGTAAAACGCTGAAGTCGGCCGTACCCCATATATTCGTGTGGGCCGCCGCCCACGCCGCATACTCCGGCGCACAGCCCGAGGGTGTGTCCACAGGCAGTGACAAATGAGTAAACCACAGGAACGGGTACCCCACCCCCTCGTCAATGCCCCATACTGTCGAAAAATCCCACCCTGTAAAAGTCGTCCGAAGCCGCATGTCCGCTGTGGACTTGCCCTCTCCGCACGCCGAGGCCTCGCAACCGCTGGCCTGCATATCCCAAAACGAGGCTTCGGAAGCGCGTTCCGCGATGAAATCGTTCTGTCCAACCAAGCCGCCGCCTGCCCCGCCAGCGACCGTTGCCGCCGCGTAGCTTCGCAGCAGCCGTCCGTTCCAACCCACCGCGCCCACCGCACCGCCGGCAAGTCCAGACGCGGAACTGATATGGCCCACCGCGTAGCTATTCGCGATGGTTCCCTCAAGTCGACCGACCAAACCTCCGGCAAACTCGGCCCCCGTCACTGAAGCCTCCGCGAAACAGCGTACGATCCGTCCCCCTCCAAATACTAACCCGGCTAAACTTCCGGCGTCATAGCCGGCCACCGAACACGACGATAAACCAAGATTACGGATCACACATTTTGGTTCAAGCCCTGAGATCAATCCAGCCCACGGGTAATGTGGCGGATTGTTGATGGACAATCCCTTGATCTGATGCGATTGGCCATCGAGCACCCCCCCGTTCGACAGCCTACAAGGAATAAATCCTGCGCCATCGTTCCACGCAGCAGTCGCGGATGCGTCAATGTCGTGAGTTAACCTGTAACACCCGTTTTCTGGATACTCCGCCCCGCTGCCGATGAGCTGCAGCTCCTCGACGGTAGCGATGTCGATGGCCGGCGAGAACTCTGCGACGACAGTTTTATGGATATCCATCGTCACTGTCGTGACCCGCGAGTCCTCATCCGCCACAGCGCCGGTCCAGTAAGCCAGCATGACACTGTTCGAGGCAGGCACCGCCGTGAGCGTGACCTTCTCTCCGGGCGCATAACGCGCCTTCCGTGGTGACACCTCAACATGCCCGTCACCTACGGCAACCACATTGAGCCTAAGTCCCTCTCCGGATTCGCGCAAAAACGGATAACTGACCCCCTCTTCGATATCCCACACGTTTTCGAAGTCCCAGTCCACAAAGGTTGAGCGCTGCTTCATCTGCGCGGTCAAACGATTCGGGCCTTCGTTTACAGGCCATTTTCCACCGGTCTCCATGTCCCAATACACGGACACGTCAGGGGAATTTGGCCAGAACAAGTCCGGCGTTAACCCCGGCACATTCCAGTCTGTGATCAGACGTCCAGCAGCATAACATTCCCCCACAAATCCTCCCGACTCCAACTCAGCAGTCACCCACGGAGAATTACCTAACAACCCACCTAAGACACCAGAAGAATTTTCAACTTCCATGACATGCCCGACCGCAAAGCTGCGACGCAACAGGAATGCATAGAACTGACCCACCAGCCCTCCTATCTGATATTCACCTTTCACCGGTCCGGTGGCGAAACATTGGTCAATCCTCGAATCCGACATGCCTGATCCGATCAGGCCTCCAACATAATATGTACCTTCGACCGGTCCCATGGCGTAACAATGCTCAATGAGATTAGTTCCTTCAGCGGCCTTTCCGACAAGCCCTCCGACATAATCCCCCCCGCCAACTCTTCCTGTTGCATAGCATTTGACCAAGCTCCCCGACCGCAGCAAACCGACCAAGCCACCGATATCTCTTCTCTCCCCGCTCACGAAACATTCGGATCCGCACTCCTCCAACCGGCCTCCGTAAACGAACCCTGCAAACCCGCCTACACCAGCACTTCCGGACACCGTTCCGCCCTCAAGCGTAAGCCGCCGGATGATCGCGCCCGCGCCCACCTCCGAGAACAAGCCTATTCCTGCCGATTCTGGTCTGTTGACCGTCAAACCCCGCACAACATGCCCATTCCCGTCGAAGATGCCCGTAAACCGCTGGTAGTAAGATCCGAGCGG
>MWEJ01000399.1 GCA_002071025.1 Verrucomicrobia bacterium ADurb.Bin070
CTCGCTCTGGTTCGGCATCACCAGTTTTGTGTTGAGCTATCTGATCTGCATCCCGCTCGGCATCGCCAAAGCGCTGCGCCACCGCCAGACCTTTGATGCCGTCTCCAGCCTCGTGGTCTTTGCCGGCTACGCGATCCCCGCTTTCGCGTTGGGCATGGTGCTCAAGATGCTGCTCTGCGGCACGGTGGAGGGACTCGGCGACCTCTTCCCGCTGGGCGGCTTTGAGTCTGATTTCCCGGGACCGGTGCCGCTCGGCACGCGGCTCGCCGACCGTGCGTGGCACATGGCGCTGCCGGTCGCCTGCTACGTGGCCGGCAACTTCGCCGTGCTGACCCTGATCATGAAGAACTCCCTGCTGGACCAGATCGCCAGCGACTATGTGCGCACCGTCCTGGCCAAGGGAGCCACGCGCCGCCGCGCCATCTGGGGCCACGCTTTCCGGAATGCCCTGATTCCGGTCGCGACCGGTTTCGGCTCGATTCTCGGCATGCTCTTCGCCGGCTCCATCATCATCGAAAGCATTTTTGAAATTCCGGGCATGGGGCGCCTGAGCTGGGATGCGCTGATCGGCCGCGATTACGCGGTCTTTCTGGCCCTGCTGGCGCTGACATCGGTCATGCAGCTCGCCGGCAACCTGCTATCAGATTTCTGCTACCTGTTGATCGACCCCCGCATCCATTTTGGCACGTCATGAATCTGAGCCGACTTTTCCGCTTCTCGCCACTCACGCGAAAACGGCTGCGCAACTTTCTGCGCATCCGGCGCGCGCGCGCGGCCCTGATCCTGCTCGGCGCGCTCTTTGCCGTCAGTCTGGCTGCCGAGCTGCTCTGCAACAGCCGCCCGCTCTTCCTGCGCGTCAACGGCCGTGCCTTCTTTCCCTTCGTCCAACAACTGACGCAGCGCGACCTGCTGGGCGAAGGGGCGGAAGCCACCCCGGTCAATTATCCCGCCTTCATCGCCTCGCCGGTCTTTTCCTCCAACCGCGCCAACCGCGTGGTTTGGGCGCCGGTGCCGTACAGCCCCGGCGATGTGGTGAATGCCGCGACCCTGCGCCATGCGCGCACGGTTAAGGTTTCTGTCGTGCCCGACGTCCACGCCGGACGCATCAACCTGCTGCGCGACGGCACGATCGCGCGGCCGCAAAGCGTGGCCCCGTTTTTTCCGGATGTGGCGAGAGTCGCCGGCACGCGCCTTGACACGCAGTGGCGCCTGACCGAGACGCTGCGCCGCGCGCTGGCGCGGCGGTTCGAGGGACTCGCCGCCCCGCAAGAGCACTTCGAGCTGGCGCATGCAGCCGTGACCGGCCTGACCGCCCGCGTCACGTTGCCGGAACGCGACGCGCGCCCCGTGCCGCCGTCATCGGTGCGCCTGATGTTCCGTCAGGCACAGCCCCCCGACACCCCCCTGCAACTGCGGTTCAGACGGCTGCCCGACGGCTCGCTGGCCGCAGCCGACCGGCGTGCGTGGCGCCGCGTGCCGGACGCCCACCGCCCCGACATCCTGCGCCTGGCCGGCGAGGCCTTCAACGGCACCGCGCCCTCCGCCACGATCAACTGGAAAGGGCGCAAGGCGGCCGTGGCCAGCGCCCTGAATGAGATCGCCTGGCCCTACCCGCCGGTGCGCGGACACTGGATGGGCATCGACGCCGCCGGCCGCGACGTGTTGGCGCGCGTGCTTTACGGGATGCGCATCGCGATGATCTTCGGCCTGCTGCTCGCCTTCTGGGCCATGCTCTTCGGATTGACCCTCGGTGCCATTCAGGGCTATTTCGGCGGATGGCTCGACATCGCGGGCCAGCGTCTGACGGAAATCTGGAGCGCCCTACCCTTCCTGTACGTCATGATTTTCATCGGCGCGGCCCTCGGCCGCAGCTTCCTGATCCTGCTCGTCTGCTACAGCCTCTTTAACTGGATCGGCATTTCCTACTACATGCGCGCCGAGTTTCTGCGCCTGCGCAGCCGCACCTTTGTGGAGGCGGCGCGCTGCCAAGGCCTTTCCGCGCGGCGTATCATCTTCGCCCACATCCTGCCCAACGCCCTCACGCCGCTCATCACGCTGTTTCCGTTCAGCCTGATCGGCGCGATCGGCTCGCTGGCAGCCCTGGATTTCCTGGGTTTCGGCCTGCCGCCGCTCACGCCGAGCTGGGGCGAACTGCTTCAGCAGGCGCAGCAATTCCGCTGGGCGTGGTGGCTGATCCTTTTCCCCTCGCTCGCGCTCTTCACCGTAATGCTGCTGACGGTGCTGGTCGGTGAGGGCCTGCGCGATGCCTTCGACCCGCGCCAACACACGAAGATGGAATAACGATGCTGCTCGACCTGTCAGACCTGCACATCCAGTTCGAAAACGAGGGCCAGGTGACCCGCGCCGTCGACGGCGTGTCGTTCACGCTCGACCGCGGCCAGGTGCTCGGACTGGTCGGTGAATCGGGCTGCGGCAAATCCGTCAGCGCCATGAGCATACCCCGGCTGCTGCCGATGCCGCCTGCCCGCATCACGCGCGGCAGCGTCCGCTTCGACGGCCGCGAGCTGCTCACCCTGCCGCTGCCGGAGCTGCGCCGGCTGCGGGGTGCGCGCATCGGCGTGATCTTCCAGGACGCCCTCACCTCCCTTTCGCCGCTTCACCGCATCGGCCGCCAGCTTGCTGAGGTCCTCCTGCTGCACCGCGACCTCTCCGCCGCAGCCGCACGCGACACCGCGCGCGACTGGCTGGGCCGTGTCGGCATCCCCGATCCTGACGCCTGTCTGACGTCCTACCCGCATGAACTTTCCGGCGGCATGCAGCAGCGCGTGATGATCGCTATGGGCTTGATCCTTGAGCCCGACCTGGTGATCGCCGACGAACCTACCACCGCGCTTGACGTGACGATCCAGGCGCAGGTGCTGAATCTGATGCGCCGCCTCCACCGGCAAAACGCCGGCCTGCTCCTGATCACGCACGACATGGGGGTCGTTTCACAGATGGCCACGCGCATCGCGGTCATGTATGCCGGACAGCTCGTGGAGCAGGCCGACGCGGCGAGCTTTTTCGCAACGCCGCGCCACCCGTACTCGATCGCGCTGCTGGAGGCCATGCCCTCCGCCGCCACGCGCGGCCGTCGGCTCAAAGCTATTCCCGGACAGGTCCCGTCGGCCGGACACTTCCCGTCGGGCTGCCGCTTTCACGACCGCTGCCCGGTCGCCCGGCCGTCGTGCGCGCAGACCCCGCCCAAGCTTGAACCCTGCGGCGGCCATCTGGTACGCTGCCCTTACGCAACACCCGTTTGAGCACAGATAAGGCGCTGTCACGCGCGTTCGCTTTTGACCGACACCTCCTGCATGCCGCGGACCGAATTCAACAGAAACATGCGCGGGTGTTCTTGCAGGTCCTCGACCCGAATCGCCCGTTCGCGCAATTCGCCCCGCTCCAGCAACACAGCGCGCTGCGTGCCCGGCAGCAGCCCGCACCGCACGGGCG
>MWEJ01000400.1 GCA_002071025.1 Verrucomicrobia bacterium ADurb.Bin070
ATGTTCTGGGTGCAGGGCGAGGCCGATGCGACGGACGCCGCCGCAGGCGCAGCGTACGGGCAGAATTTAACGCGCTTCATCCGCCGCGTCCGTGAGCAGTTCGCGGCGCCCGACCTGCCCTTCGTCTGCGCGCGGATTCTGCCGTATCAGACACGGCCGGGCTCCGCGGCCGTCCGGCAAGCGTTGTCGGACGCCGATCAGGACTCCGGTTCTCCGGCTGCGATCCCCCGTGTGTTCACTGTCCTGACCGAGGGGTTTGGCGTCCATGCCGATGCGGTCCACTTCAACACGCCCGGACAACTGGCGTTAGGCACATCGCTGGCCGAAAGCATGTGCCGTCGCGCGGCCGCACTCCCGCAGGTGCCCCTCCCGCGGACGCTGGCGTTCTGGCAGTTCGATGAAAAAACCGACGCGCCTTTCATCCTTGACGCTGTCGGCGCCTTTCATGTGGATCAAGCGCTGGCCGCAGTCGCCGCGCCACCGCTCGTTCCGCGCGTGGCTCAAGCGGCTGCACCGAGGTTTATTGACGGAACGCATCCGTGCGAAAATGCCGGCGCGCTGCAGCGCAGCCACGCGGTCCGGCGCATGTATGACGCCGAGTTGGACATGCGCGACACGAGCTGGACCTTTGAAGCCTTCTTCCGCAACAACGCCGCCGGCACGCAGACGGTCTACGAGGTGATCGGCGGCACGCGTTCCGCCTTGTCTCAATACCATGGTTGGCGCGTGATCATGATCAACGGCAAGATCCGCTTCTTCGCCACCGCAGACAGCGGGCAGACGGCCCAGATCCTCTCGCCCGCCCGTTATGACGACGGCTTGACGCACCATGTCGCCGCCGTCTGGGATGCGACGGCCGGTGTGACGGGAACCCTGCGTCTCTACCTGGACGAGGTGCTTGTCGGCGCGACCGCAGGCGTCGGGGACCTCGGCAACGGCGCGCCGTACGGCAGCACAAAACGTTTCGCGCTGGGCGGCAACGTTTCCGGGACATCCGCTTCCCCTGTGATTATCGACAACAAGTGGAACGGCACGCTTGACGAAATCCGGCTGACCGCGGCTGCACTGCAGCCTGCTGCGTTTCTGACGTCGTTCGAGCCGGGCACCGTCTTTAAGTTGAGCCGTGTCGATCCGCTGGATCGCGTGTATAAGGACCGCTCGCCCTGCGGCCATTTTGACCCCGTACACGTCCCGCGCGGCGGCAGAGCCAGTTTCCCGGTTTCGCTCAGTGCGCGGCACGCAAAGGGCACGGTCACTTTCAACGCGGAAATCTTCACGACACGTGCCGGCATCCGGCTGACGTCTGCGCCGAGTGTTCACGTCTTGCGCGCTGTGCACGTCGAGGCGAATTACGGCGGGTGCTCGCGCACCCGACAAGGAGCGACACCTCCTCGCGACATCGCGTCAGCCGTCGTTCGGCTCGCGCCTTTTGACGTCTATGACGTGGTGACCGGCGACACCGCCGTCGCGCTCGACGGACGCGCGGTCTATGCGGCCATGGTGCGAGTCGATGTCCCGCGCGACACTGTCCCCGGCGACTACCACAGCCGAATCACCGCGTGCCTGGACGGCACGCCGCAGCGCGTGTCCATCCCGGTCGTCCTCCGCGTGTACCGCACGTCGTTGCCTGAACGCCAAAACATGGATGTCACGCACTGGCTCTGGCCGGAGCCGCGCAATCTCACAGTCGGACAGGTGCCGGACTGGTGGAGCGACGACCATTGGCGGCTTTTGCATTCGTCCGGAGCGGTTCTGCGGGATTACGGGGACACGGTCATGTTCACGCCGCTCGTGCTCGGCGAACACCCGCTGATTCCGGTTTCCGCGGACCCAACAGGCTGGACCTTTGATTTTTCCTTGTTTGACCGCTGGATCGATCTTTTTCGCCAACAGGGTTTCCGCCGGTTTATCGGCCAACACCTCCGCAGCCATTTGACTGTTTCTGTCCGCGATTCAGCCACCGGTCGTATCCATCTGCTCAAGACCGGCGAAGAAACGTATCAACAGCAATTTCTGTCCGCTTTCCTTCCGGCCCTGCACGCGCATCTGCTCAAGCGCCATCCAGGGGTCGATTTCTTGCAGGCCATCTGGGACGAGCCGCGGGCTGAACATGAAGACGCATACCGCGCATGGGCCGACACAGTCAGAACGCACATGCCCTCCGTGAAAATCGTTGAGGCGCTCAACCATGCTTTCGACAGGTATTCCGGGTGCGTGGACGTGCCGGCTTGGTGGTTCGGGTATGTCTTTTCGCGACGCTGGCCCGATCTGATCGCCCGCCGCACCCAAGAGGGGCGAGAGAACTGGATCTATTACGCCTGCACGCCGCGCCCGCCCTATCCCAACAGCCACCTGGACGCGCCGCTTTGGCGGTGCCGTGCCCTGCCTTGGGTGGCGCATCACTGCCGTGCCAGCGGGATTTTGCATTGGGCGGCCAATGGTTACCGCGGCGCGGACCCTTACCGTTCAAGCATCGGACCGCTGCCCAACGGCTCGGCCGACCCGGGCCATCCGCCAGGCGACAACTGGTTGTTTTATCCAACGCAACAGGGGTTAACGGGCTCGTTGCGCATGCTTGCTTTTCAGCAGGGGCTGGAAGATTATGACTTGCTGGTCCTGCTCCACGATCATGATCCGGCAGCGGCGGCGGAGATTGCCCAGAGCATCGTCGCCGAAATGGTGCTCGACGCTCCCGGAAAAGACATCCGCGCCGAATACGCCAACCAGCCGCGCCGGTATCACGATGCGCGGCAACGGTTGCTGGCAGGCCTGGATAATCAACTCCATTGCGACAGAAAGTGACAGGAATACTGAACATGAAAACACAGATCGTCTGCATGGCGATGATGATGGCGGCTGCACGTGACACGGTGGCCGCCGCGCCGGCACCTTCTGCCGCCGTGCCTGACGCGCGCCACCTCTCGAACGGATGGACCATCCCGAGCAACCACTATGCCGACCAGCCGTACATCGTCAAGACCGACGACGGCGCCTGGCTCTGCGTGATCACCACAGGCAGCGGCAGAGAGGGTGCCCCCGGCCAACACATCGTCTCCATGCGCAGCACCGACCGGGGCCGCACGTGGGAGAAGGCGATCGACATTGAGCCTGCCGACGGCCCCGAGTCTTCGTATGCCGTGCTCCTCAAAACGCCTCACGGCCGGGTCTATTGCTTCTACAATCACAACACCGACCGCGTGAAAGAGGTCAAACGCGAAGACAAAGGCGTCTACGCTCGCGTCGACTCGCTCGGCCACTACGTCTTCAAATACACGGACGATCACGGACAAACATGGTCGGCACAGCGGTATGACATTCCGATGCGCGCCTTCGACTGCGACCTTCAGAATATCTACAAAGGCGAGCTGAAGTTCTTTTGGAATGTCGGCAAGCCGCTCGTCCACGGCACCGACGCCCTCCTCGTCATCCATAAGGTCGGCGCCATGGGCGC
>MWEJ01000401.1 GCA_002071025.1 Verrucomicrobia bacterium ADurb.Bin070
CACGCTGGACGCGTCAACCTGGTACTTCGAGGTGCGCCTGCCGCAGGCCGCGCCGGAACGCGACACGCGCTTCTTCAAGCTGGAAGCCGACCTGCAGTAAACGCATGCCGGCCGCCTCGGCCGCACGCTCAGATGCGCCGGCTGTCGTAGGCCCAGTGCAGCAGCGCCTGACGCTGACGCGGCCTGCAGCGCCAGTCACCCGGCTGGCAATGCTTGCGCAGTTGCGTGACATGGCGGCGCACGTTCAGCCAGCGTCGGATCTGGCGCTCGTCGTCCGGTCCGCGCCGGCCGCGGTAGTAGCGGCAGTACCACTGGAACCAGCCGCGCGGGTCGTCGGGATGGATCCAGCCCTTGGCCACCCACTCCGCCAACGGCTGCGAGGCGTCCACTCCGAAGAAGTTGAGCGACGGATCGCGCGCCCCCTCTGCCAGCCGCGCGCCGGCGAACCATGCCGCCGGAAACTCGTCACGGCAATCGGTCATGTACTTGCCGCCGAAGATGCCCAGCGCGAGCAGCTCGGGCGGCGTCAGCTCCGGCTTGAAGCGCGGGTCGAACGCCCCCCCCTCTGGCTCGGCAAGCCGGTAACGGTACCCCTGCTGCATGCGGTCATTGACCACGATCTCCACGGCCATCCCTCCCTTCTGACTTCAGGGTCGTCGGCGGAACGTCACCGTGCGGGTTAGGGCGACACCCGCACCGTCGCCGAGCTGAATGCCGGCATCGCGACGGATTGGCCTTGGCACTCAAAGCGACACGGTTCGCCAGCGACATCATTCGCAACGATGCTGTTGCCATCGCGATCAGATCGAAACGCTGTTAGGCGAGCGCTGGCCGGCGTGATGTTCAGCAGACTTTGCTCGGCGGGCCAATCACCGTCGCCCACTTCGACTCGCACGACGGGCGATGCGGTGCGAAGCTCGTGCGCGAGGACCGCCGCCTCGGCCGGCCGTCGAAACAACAGCGAAAAGCGGTGTTCATAGCTACCCAAAAGCGGATCGCCGCCGGCCGTGGTCTTGTGTACGGCATAGCCGTCGGGCCGAATCGTGCATTGCGGTCGCGTATCGCATCGGCCTCTCAACGACGCGCCGAGACTCGCGGCGAGCACGCCTTGCTTCGGCGAGACGTGGAACGACTGATTGCCGCCGAGCGCGACAACGGCGAACGACGCCGCGCCGGAATCCATTGCGGCGAATCGCTGCACCGCGATGAACGAGGGTTCCGGATTGATGTGTTCGATCGTGGCATACGGCACGTCGTAAAACACACGCCCCGCATCCCCTTTGAATTCGAGCAATAATCCGCGCGGATCGAAACCCAAGTTGCCGATGCGGCGAGGCATGTCCACATGAACCTCGGCCGTGACGTCGATGCGGCCTTCTCGCAACCCGATGACGAGCCGAGTCCAAACGGCCCAGGCCAATTCGGTGAAAATTTCAAGGTCGGGTCCGAACGCGGTTTGTCGCACGCGGGTCGTCGCCCGGGTCCAATCGGGCGTCACCGTTTCCGTTTCCGCGACGCGTGACGGATCACTGAGCTTGAAAGGAGCCAGAGCGACTGCAAGCTGGTTTTGGCCTTCGCCCACCGTCAGACGCCCATCGGCCAGCGACGCGCTTCGGCCAGAAAACGCAACCTTGTCACCGGTGGTCCACGGCTCCTTCGTCACATCGGCGGTGGGCATTAGGCCCAACAGTTTGTAGCCGTAGCTCGGCAGATCGACGCGGGCGGTTGCAGACCAACGGCCGTCGCGCAGAGAAACAGCCGTCGGAATCCGCTTTCCGTCAGCATCGACGAAGGTGAACGGGCCTTCGGTTTCAAACACGATCTCAGCGGTTCTAGCCTGTGCGGGATTGACCGCCAATGCGTAACCGTTTGCGGCCGGTTTCGGCTTGCGAATCCGGGAGGCCACTTGTCGCGCAAAACGTTCGACCGCTTCGTGCGACAGCGCGCGGGACGTGTCGAGCACCTGATTGCGATGCCGTGTGCGAGGCGTCCAAGGAACCCAGCCGCTGGCATCGGAGTTTAGCCCGATGAGCAGGTGATGCCACGCACGAGACAGGATCGTCGAAACGCCGTCGTTCGTCAGGTAGTGCAATTCGGTTTCCGGAAACTCATCGACGAACTCGAAGCGCGTGTCCCAGGGGTTATCGGGCTCGGCGGTCCACGCCTGTTCGAGCGGAACATCGACGGGCCCGAGCTTGTGAACCGCGGCGGCGACTTTGGCGAAGCCGGCCGTGCGGATTGCGTCCATCGCGCGCACAGCATGTTCGTGCCAAATCATGTCGTCGGGCCGTCCGACCCAGCGCGAAAAACTCGGGCTGGCCTCGCGCTCCTCCACAACGCGGTGGCCGAATGGGTGCGGCGCGACGCACTCCTCATGGATGCCGATTTCCTTCTCGTAGCGGTCCACGGTCGTCCACTTGATGATTTTGCCCTTGGCCGCAAGGCGTTTGATCTCGGCGACGAAAGCCTCGATATTCCCGAGCATCTCGAAATCGCCACCGCCCATGACGAAACTGCCGTCGGGATGCGTATCGTAGTAATGTTCCAACTGGGCGGCTTTAACGACTTCGCCGTTGAGTGGATAGACGATCAGCGAGTTGCCGTCGACGCCGCGAACGCGCCGGGGACGCTGCCAGCCGTCGGGCTTGGCAATGAGCCGCTTCGCGCCGATCTGGTTCATGATGTACGGCATCTGCGGATGGAAGGCTATTTCCTGCGTAATGAACGTGGAAACGTCGGGCTGCAATTCACGCCGCAGGATTTCCATCGTCACGCGGCCGGCGAGCCATTCGGCCTCTTCATCGGCGCACATCGGATGATTCGCGGCGTATTCACACCCGACCATCACGACTTGTTTGCGATTGACCAGCGGCTTCAGTTCATCGAGAAACCACGGCGCATAGTATTTGATGCTTAAAACCGTGAGGCCGGGAAAGTCGATATGCGCGGTGACGTCGGGATATTTGTGCATCGCGCGAACGCCCGTGGCGTAGATGCCGGGAAACTTCTCGCGGATTTCCTGTTTCGTGTAACGGTCGTAGCACATGTTGCCGTGGAGCAAAAACGAGATATACACTGTTTTCTGGCCCGAGTCGGCGGGCGCGGAATCGGCATTCTCCTTGACGTTCTCTTGGGCGGCAAGAGTGCCGGCGAGAAGCATTCCGGCGATTTGTGCCGTGGCCATAACGCCGGCGGCGCGCCGCAACAGTGAGCGGCGGGTCATCGAACGGACATCCAAAACCTCGGGACAGCCTTGCGGCAAATCGTTGTACGACATCATTCCTGGTCCTTTCCTATTCGACAATAAATTCATCGGGGTCAGCCCTTGTCTCTGAAGAAAGTGCTATAGTGGCGCCGTTTTCCGACGAATGCCGGAAGATGCCTGAGGGGCGTTGCAACGCCCCCCAGGCGGGCCGGCGACGGCGAGGTCAGCCCGGAACCCG
>MWEJ01000402.1 GCA_002071025.1 Verrucomicrobia bacterium ADurb.Bin070
GCGTCCTTCACAAAGGCGGGATCGTCCGCCACACCCATGACCGAGGCATGCGCCGCATACGGCACGCCGGCAGCGAGCCGGCGTCCCCACAGATAACCGGCGGTCAACACGCCATTCCGCACACGGTTGTCGGCTGCCGGAAATTCCACGCCCCAGAAGGTCGCGCTGCGCGCGCCGTAGAGCGGCTGTCCCAGTCCGGGGCTCCATCGCCCTGGCGCGTTCGCGGTGATCGCGCGCTCGGTGTACGGCTGCACCGCGTCAGGCAGAGCCAGCACCTCGACATCCACCCGTTCGAGGACCAGCGGTTCGCGGCTCGTCACCGTCAACCGCTTGCGAAGAACAGGTTGTCCGGGTGCCGCCGTGTAGACGAGCGTCACGGTGATGCCGCGCGCAGAATGCTCCAGCGTAGCCGTCAGTTCACCCGCGCTGTGCACGGTGGACGCCACGCGAAAGTCTTGCGCGGTCAGCGTGTACGCCGTCTCAGGCCGGTGCGTGCCCTGCGAAAGGCGCAAGGCAAACTCGGCCGATTCGCCGCACCGCACCGTCGAGCCAGTCCGTTTATTGACGATCTCAGTCGTGCGGAACACGCCCTCGTCAGCCGTGAACGAGCGCCGCAGGAACGTGTTCTCCAGCGTCCATGCGCTCGGCCCGCCCCACAGCGGCAAACACCCTGCGGCAGCCAACGCAATCCCCATATTCCGTTTGATCACTTCCCCCCCTGTCTGGCTCCTGCCCCGTCGGCAACACGCGCCCGTCCTCATCCGCTTCAACACGCGCGGCACGAGGGACAGCGGCACGTCTCCAGCCGTATTTGCGGAACCGCCCTTCGCCGCCCCATGCCACCATCGGCATATTGATCGCAAGCGGCTCCTCACGATAGAACGTGCGCATCATCTGCCACTTTTCCGTTTGGATCGCCGAGAACCAGCTCCCGCTGTATCACTTTGATCTTCATGAGTATTGTACCGCCTTACTCTTGCGGTGCGCGGCTCAGCGCGTAAAGCCGCCGCTGGGTCGGCACGTAGAGCGTGCCGTTGGCGGCAACGGGGGACCCGCTGACCGGCCCGTCCAGCATGACTGTGGAGAGCACCTTTTTCTCGCGCGCGGCGGCGAGGACCGTGAACTCGCCGCGGCGGGTGCCGACATAGACCTTGCCGTCCGCAACCAGCGGCGAAGCCCACATCTCACCCTGGATCTCATGCGTCCAGCAGGCGCGACCGGTCGCCGCATCGACACAGTGGATCGTGCGCCCCATGTCGGCGGCGAAAGCCAGGCCGTTCCAGACTGCGGGCGTCGAGAGCGTGTGGCGCAGCAGCGGATAGGACCAGAGGCGGGCGGTGGCGGTGACATCGCCGCTGCCTGCGGCAGGATCGAGACAGAGCAGCCACGCCTCGCGCTTGCCCCACCAGATGTCGCCGCCGCCGGCCACATAGAGTCGGCCGTCGGCCAGGACCGGCATGGCGTGGATCGTGCTGGGGCTCTCCTTGCGGTTGGCGACAAACCGGTGGACCTGGCCTTTGGGGGCTGACGGATCGCAGTCGAACCACCACACTTTTTTCAGGGTCTGCACGCGGTCGGTCACCTGGGTCACCGGCTCGAAGGCATAGACCACGCCGTTCGGCGCGGCGTAGAGGATCAGCGTGCGGCCGTTGACGGTGATCAGCGCGGGGGACGACCAGGTACAGTGGAAGATATCCGGGCCGATCCGCTCGTCGTCACGCGCCACAAGCCTGCCCGTTTCTTTGTCGATCACGATCAGGCAGGGCGCATCGGGCGAGGCGATGTGACGATGGGTATCATCGACGCCGTTCGAGGTGTTGGCGTACAGAAACCGCCCGTGCAGCAGCAGCGAACAGTGGGCGGCATCGTGCTGGCGCACGTTGAGTTCTGCGATCATGTCATACCGCCACAGAATGTCGGCATCGTTCGCGGCGGTCGGGACCGGCGCCTTGCCGGCCGGCACGCTGTAGCCGGCTTCGTCCAGAAACGGCCCGCCGTTGCCGTTCGCCATGCCGGCGGCATCGAGACACATCACCTCGCCGCGGCTACTGACCGCATACACGCGGTCGCCCTCGACCGTCGGCGGCGAGCAGACGCCGCTGCCGGTCCAATCCCAATAGATGCTGGTGGTGATTTTCGGCACGACCAACTGCCAGAGCAAAGCGCCGGTACGCTCATCCAGACACATCAACACGCCGCGGTCGCCGACATGGCGCGGGTCGCGCGGCCGCCCGTTGTTGGTGCCGATATAGACACGTCCGCCAGCCACAATCGGCGTGGCATGGGTCTCCGTGCCGATTTCCGCGATCCAGCGCACGTTGCGGCCAGTCGCGGGGTCAAAAGAATCCGGCAACCCGGTCTCAGCGGAGACCATGTTGCGCGAGTAACGCTCACCCCACTGCGGCTGGTCGGCTGCGCGCGTCAGCGCAACGTTCAGCCCGGCCGCCAGCACCGCGAGGCGGGTTGCCAGGCGGAACGCGCGGCAGCACGCGCCGCAGCTTCGCATGATCCGCTGATTCAGAGGGTGTTCAGCGCTCTTCATGCCAGCATGATAACACAGGCCCTTCTCCGGACGCGACGGCGATTTAATTCCGGGCTGGCGTGTCGCGCAAGCCCTCGCAGGCTTTGAGCAGCGCGGGCGTGCGCCAAAGGAAGGGGAAGCCTCGGCATTGCGCCGGCTTGACCGGTTGAATGCGGCAGGTGTTGTCCGGCAGCAGAAAGATGCAGGCGCCGTCCTCCCGCTCGGTGAGCGAGAGGTCACGCCGGTTCCAGGTCAAGCGCGTATACGACTCCGTGAAGGCATAGACGTCAAGGCCGAGAAACGCCGCGATGGTCTCTGTTTCGCCGGGCACGAGCGCGACGTAGCCCGGCACCCGGCAACAGGCGCCGCAGCAGCGGCAACGGAAGGTCGCGGGATCCGCCAGCATGGCACACTCAACCCCCGACGGCCGCGCGCACGATCGCCGCGACCGCCTCTTTGCTGGCCGGCACCGCGCGCACGCGCGTCGGCAGTTCGGCGAGGGCGTCGAGCAACGGATGGTGCGCCAGATCCAGACCGGTGGCCTGAATGATGGCCTGGCCGAATTTGGCGGGATGGGCAGTGGCCAGGCAGATCATCGGGATGCCTTCCTGCAGATGCCGCAAGCCGACCGCGACCCCGACCGCCGTGTGCGGATCCAGCAGATAGCCGCACGCTTCCCAATACGCCTTGATCGTCTTCAGCGTCATTTCGGTGTCGCCGCGGCCGGCGCGGAAACACGCGCGCGGCGCCACGTCAGGCGTCAACGAGCCGGTCGCCTTGAACGCCGCCATCCAGCGCGAGAGCCGCGCCGGATCTTTGTCCGCGAGATCATAGAGGTAGCGCTCGAAATTGCTCGCGACCTGGATATCCATCGACGGGCTCAGCGTCGGTGCCACCGCACCGGTGCTGTAGACGCC
>MWEJ01000403.1 GCA_002071025.1 Verrucomicrobia bacterium ADurb.Bin070
CCGCATCGAGAGCCGGTGAATCAGCGAGCAGGCGGAAGTCGCCGTTGGCGGAGTCGACGAAGCGCGCGCCGCCGCCTGTGATGTTGTTTAATCCGTAGCCGGAGGTCGGCGTGAAATCGATCAGGCAATGGGCCACATAGTAATTGCCTTGGTTGGCCGTGCTGCCGTTCTCCACGATGATCGAGTTGGCCGCACTGGCCTGTTCCAGCGCCTTGCTCGAATTGCGCGCGATGGTGCAGTTCACCACATCGTTCGTGCTCTGACTGTAGGCCACGGCCCCCAGACCGGTGTTGAAAACGATCAAGCTGTCGTAGAGCCGCGAGGCGCGCACGCCCGAACCGTTTTGCGAGGCGTATGCGCGATCAGGCAGCGGTGGAACGTGCCCTGGAAGGCCCCGCCGGCGCGGTGCGAGGCATTGTTGCTGACAATGCAGTCATAGACCAGCGGCGTGGCGACGTAGATCGATAGGAAGCCGCCGCCGCGGTTGTCGTTGTTCTCGGTGTTCACCCCGCCGGTCGCGCCGCCGGTGAGCGTGAAGCCTTTAAGCGTGCCGAATGTCATGTAGACGCAGCGCACGGCATTGGGCCCGCGCCCGTAGGGATCGCCGGAGCCGGTGTCGAAGGCGCCTTTGATGATGGTCGCCGCCGCACCATCGGTGGATTCGATGGTGACGTTTTTGGTGCAGACGAGCCGGTTCATGAGGGTGCCGGACGGCGTGACGGTGGTTCCCTCGCCGTAGGTGCCGGGGCCGACGCGGATCGTGTCGCCGCTGGCGGCGGCATTGACGGCGGCCTGGATCGTCCGCTTGGCCGTCGCCCAGCTCAATCCGTCACCCGTATTATCGGGGCGGTTGCAGTCCACATAATAGGTCGCCGACTGGGCCGACAGGACACCGAGCGCCCACACGGTTCGTATGATCCAGTTTCTGAACATCAGACACCTCCTTAACTGCGACCTAGATTACCATAATAGACTTTCGCAGACAATGCGGCTACGCCACACCGGGTGCGGTTCAGTTTCGACTGGAAACGCGGGGGGCCCCGCCCGCTCTGTGAAAGTCCGCCCGCGAGCCAGATACGCACCCGGTAGCGGTCTCGCCGAGACCGCCGCGGACGCCTCGGCGAGGCGTCCCTACCAGAAGCGGTTTAGCGTTTACGTCATGACCGATCAACCTATAAGCACGACACGTTGTTGCGGGCGCGGACGCCCGCGCTTCGTACAACCTTGCATGCCGTTTCATTCCCCTCACGGAACGGCCAGGCGGTAGAACCCGGCGGGTCCGGCGGCGGGCAGCGGCAGCGTGTTGGTGACTGCGGTGGGCGGCAGGTTGGTGTGGAACGCGCTCCAGGGACCCGCCGGCGTGTCGGCGCGTTCGACGCATTGCGTGCGGTTCTGGCCGCCGATCCAGGTCAGCGACCAGCCGCCGGGTTGCGGCGCGAGAGCGGTGACCGCCAGGCGCGAGAGGGCGTTGGTGGGGTCGGTGTCCGCGCGCCACTCGGCCCAGGCCGCCATGCCGTCCTGGTCGCTGTCGGTCGCTGCGGCAGCGTCGAAATCGTCGCTCCAGCCGTATTGCGCCAGCCAATATTCCGGGACGCCGTGCGTCGGGGTCAGATTGGGGGCGAACGCGGCGGAGACCGTGCGCGGCGCGTTGATGAGGGCGGTCAGGCGCGGGCCGTCGGGCGTGGCGTCGGCGAGGTTGCCGGACCAGGCGTCGAAGTGGTAGTACGCGGCGGGATAGGCGGTCACGCAGGCGGTCGAACCGATCAGGTGCCAGCTCTCGGCCGGGGCGACCGTGCCGCCCGGCCCGGCGTGCGCGGTCAGGCGGAAGGCGTACGCCCAGCGCCACGTCAGGGTCGCATGGTTGGTGATCGCGAAACTCATCTGCGGCGGGACGCCGTTGGAGGGTGTGTGGCCGGTCAGCTCCCAGCGCGCGCACTGGAGGCGCACAGTCTCTTCCAGCGGCTCGACCGGGTCGATCGACGCGGTGACGACCGTGCCGTGCGGGACGGCGTAGCTGCCTGCAGCCGGAGACGCAGTGCTGTAGGCCGAGGCCACGGTGAGGGTCCAGATTTTGGGCGTGAACCAGGCGTCCACGTACTGATCGTACGCGATGTCATTGAAGGTCAGAACGCGGGTCTCCGCCGAATAGTCGTACACGCCGGGCTGCGGCACGCCGTTGAGTAGCAGGCTGTAGAGGTAGTGGCCCGGATCGGCGGTGAGGGTGACGGTGGCGCTGGCGGTGCGGAAAAGGAAGGTGCGGTCGGCCGCGGCCGTGCCGGACCCGTGCGCGGTCAGGTGGAGCCGGTGGCCGCGGCGCACCGTGAGCGGGATCAAAGGGGCCGACGCTGGGTCGTTACTTTCGAACCGGATGCAGGCGACGGCCTCTTCGTGGTAGGCCAGGCCGGCGGGGTCGAGTGTCAACCCGAGCGGCGCGGACCAGGTGTCGGGCAGGGTTCCGCCCCAGGTGCCGGAGGCGATCAGCCAGGCCGGCACGGGCGTGTCGCAGGCGAAGGGCGTGACGTTGGCGATGTACCAGCCCTCGTCCACCACGTAGAGGTCGGAGCCGAATTCAAACCGCACGATCACGCTCTGGCCGGCGTAGGCGGCGAGGTCGAGCAGGACCGTTTCCCAGCCCTGGCCGTCGCCCGCCAGGCAGGGGTGGTCGGCCGCGAAGGGCGAGTCGGGATTGTCGGTGATCTGGAAGGGGTAGCCGCCGACCGGTTCGATCAGGGAGAAGGTCGCGCCGCCGTCGGTCGAGAGACGCAGCACCGCACCGTCCCAGAAGTGTGTGCCGGTATCGTATTCCGTGCGGATCCACTGCCTGAAGAGCAGACCGCCGCCGCTGCCGACCGTGAACGGCGGAGTATCGAGCCACGCGTGGCAGGCGTTGGGATAGGCGCGCGCGGAGGGATCGCCGCAGTACCAAACGGCGTTGCCGTTCCAGGTGCGGTTGGTCGTGACGCCCCAGATGTCGTACACGCCGCTGTGCGTCCAACCGCTGGTGACCGAGAAGGGCGCGGCGGCCACGGCCAGGCGGGCTGTCCAGACCAGGTCAGGGCCGGCCAGATTGGCGACGGACAGGGTGAGATTGCTGGACGCCTCCGACAACTCAACGAGGTCAAAGCCGTCCGGTGTGACCGAGAGCCAGGGATCGGGATAATCGCCGATCACGCTGTACACGGGAGAGACCGAGGCGTATTCAGGAAAATAGTAGCCGAGCAGGTCGGCGGCATACACGGCGTAATCGACTCGCAGGGCACCGTGCGAGGGCGGCGCCAGCTCGGCCTGTAAGGTGTCGGTGTCAACCCAGGCCATAGGGGTAAAGGTCCAGTCGGCGTCGCCGTTCTCGCGCCAGACCAGATAGACCTCCTCGACGTTCATGTTGTCCGTCACGGTGGCCGTCACCGTCCAGGGGGCGCGCGCGGTCTGGAACGGG
>MWEJ01000404.1 GCA_002071025.1 Verrucomicrobia bacterium ADurb.Bin070
GTGTCTGCAGCGGGTCAGGCACCAGGCTGCCGCACACGACGATCTGAAATCCATTCATCACGAGTTCTCCTTGTATGATCCAAAACGCCGCCATGATAGCAAAGGAGGCGACACGATGTGAACCCGATTTCAGGGATCACTTCTTGACCGGCAGGGCAGGCGCGAGGGTCTTGAGGTCGGTCCAAAGCGTGCCTTCGCCCGCGTGGATGATGCGGATGCCGGCCTCGGGGTTGAGCGCCTCCACGAAGGTCAGCTCGGCCAACGTCGCGGAGTTCTTGAACACGCCCGCACGCATCTGTTCGCCCAGCGCCTTTTCGTTCGCGACCGTGTACTCGGCCTTGACCTTGGCCTCGCCCTGCACCTGCGTGATCTGCGCCTGAACGGTCGCCTTCAGCAGGTTGGTCGCGGCCACCTCTAGCGCGGTGTTGGCCTGGATCGTGGCGACTTCGTTCTTGGTCTGCGCGACCGTGGTGGCGACGAGTTTCTCGGTCTCCTGCTCGACCTGTTTCTTGAACTGCTCGATCATCGCGGTCTCGGTGTTGAGCTCCGCCTGCTTGCGGGCGGTCTCCTGCCGCGCCTTGTTGGTCAGATCCTGTTCCTTCGCGAGGCTGGACTCCTGGATCGGGGTGAGGATCTCGTTCGGGACCTCCACATGGCGGATGATCGCGTTGTGGATGACGATGTGCTTGTCAGCCATCACGCGCGTCAGCTCGGCGGTCAGCTCTTTCTGGAAAAGCTGGCGCCCCTCGCCGTCGATGAAGTCGCGCGCCTTGTAGCTGGAGCCCCGGATGCGCGAGATGGAGAGCACTTGCGGCAGGATGATCTTTTCGACCACAGCCGGCAGGTCGCCGTAGAGCATGTAGATGCGCGAGATGTTCGCGGGCAGCAGCTCGAACTCGACCGTCATGTCGAGCAGGATCTGAAAGCCGTCGCGCGACGGGAACTCCACGAAGCGGTTGATGCCGAACGCCACGGACTCCGGCACGGCCGTCGGCTGCATCGGCTCGGCAGCGACTTGCGGCGCGAAGGGATCATCCGCCGACGGGACGCGGCGCTTCGAGGATTCCGCGACCGGCGCGGACTTCGACCGAGACGACGAAGAAGCCGGCGCTTTCCGCGTCAGCGCTTTGCCCAGGATCTCCTTGCCTTTGCCTAGCGCGGCGGCGACCTCGTTCTGCGCCAGCAGGTTGCTGTTCTGGCCGATGTAGTCGGCGCGCTTCTGCTGCTGCTTCTGGATCGTGGTGGCCTGCAGCTCGTCCAGCGCGCGGCTGGCGTTCGAGATCTGGCTTTTGGTGAGCACCACGCTGCCCGATCCGCCGTTGATGGAGACCTGGTTCATGCCGATCTCCAGAACATCGACCTGGTAGGCGCGCGGGTTCAGGTAGTAAAGCCCCGGCTGGAGCACGTCCTGCATCACGCCCTGCTGGCCGGGCCCGGCGAACTCGCCGGGCTCGACCGGCTCGCCGGTCTGCGAGGTCACGATGCCCACATAGCCGATCGGGATGTTGATCGCGTCGAGCCGCGTGACCTCGTAGCCTTCGGGATTGAGACGGTAGGTACCGGGGCCGAGCACGTCTTTCCAGACGCCCTTGCTGTCGGAGCCTGCGGCGAGGATCTGGCCGGACGGCACTTCCTTGCCGACTTTCGCGGTGACCACGCCGACCTTGCCGACCGGGATGGAGACGAGCGGCACGATGCGCCACGAGTGGGTGACGGGATCGCGGAAGTGGCGGCCTTCGGGCAGCGGGTCGCGCTGCACGCCTTTCTCGCCGGGGGCGGCGAGGATCTGTCCGGGCGGCAGCGGCTTGCCGGTTTTCTTGGTGACGATGGCCATGTAGCCCGGGGGCACCGGGATGCGGCAAAAGAGCCACAGGAAGGAGGCGGCCGCCAAAGCGACGGCCAGCACGGGGATGAACGCGAGCGCGAGCTTTTTCATGGCGTGACTCCTTTCGGTGCGGTCGGTGCGGGCGCTGTTGTGGCACCCTTTGGGCCAGACGGCCGGGCGCCGGGCGCCACACCTCCGCCTTTCGCGCCCACCGGCAGGCCGAACAGGCCGCCGCCGGTGTCGGAGGTCAGTACGCTCTGGATGTTCGGCGCGGTTTTTTCGTAGAGCTTGGCGCGCACGAAGTCGGTCTCGTCCGGGTAGACGGCGACCTGCTGTTTGAGCACGTCGGCGGTGGCTTTGTTTCCGGCCTCGATCACGCGGCGCTCGGCCTCGGCGAGCGTGAGCAGCGCCTCGGCATCGGCGCGCGCGGCCTCGAGCTGGATCTGGGCGACGGCGAGTTCGGTGCGCGCGGCGATGGTCTGCTCGATGCGCATCTGCTCGGCCGTGATCGTCTGGCGGATGCGCTCGGTCTCGGCCGTCACTTTGGCGCTGTTCTGGATGGCCAGCGCTTTCTCGCGTTCCAGCTCCGCCTGCGATTTGGCCTGCACGGTCTGCTGTTCGAATTTGAGTGACTCCTGGCCGGCCAGTTCGCGGTCGCGGATGATGCTGGCGATCTGCTGCGGCACGAGGATGTCGCGGATCAGCACCGAGTTCAACGAGATGCCCCAGTTGGTGCAGATGCCGCGCAGGTAGGCTTCCAGGCTGTCTTGAAACGCCTGGCGCGACTCGCCCACGATGAACTCGGTGGCGGTCTTCTTGCTGCCCTCGATGCGGAAGAAGCCGCGCGCGCTAGGCAGGATCAGCTTCTGTCGGATATCGTCCATATCACCGACTTCGTGGGTCAGCAGCGCCACCTTGTCCACATTGAGATTGAATTCCAGCGTGCCTTCGACCGTGACGGGGAAGCCGTCGAGCGTGAGGAACATGATGGCGTCGTCGCCGGTGAATTCAAAGCGCTGGCTCTGGATGTTCACGATCGAAACGGCGAAGAGATAGGGGTTGAGCCGGTGCGTGCCCTCTTTAAGGATCTCGCGCTGCACGCCCTTCTGGTCCTTGCCGACCAAAAATCCTTTGTCGCCGGCCGGCGCGGGATTGCCGCCGCCGGAAAGGATGTCCGCGCCGCAGAGCGAGGTCACCACGCCCACATGGCCGGGCGCGATCTTGATGTCGTCAAAGATTTTGATTTCGTAGGCGAACGGGTTGATGCGGTGCTTGCCGGTGCCGAGCACGTCGCGCACGATGCCCTTGTGCGCGTCGTCAGGCGCGATGATCGCGCCGCCGGGCAGGTCCTTGCCGAACTTGCGCACCAGCACGCCGAATTTGCCGGCCGGGATGTCGGTGCCCTGGGTGATGATCCAGCTCCACGTGTAGGGGTTGCGGAAGAAACGCGCATCCGGCAGGACCTCGAGCTGGATGCCTTTGTACGCGGTCGAGTCGGCGATGATGCGGTCGGTCGGCAGGTTCTTGCCGGTCTTCTTGATCAGGATCGCGATCTGGCCGTTGTCCGGCTCGATGCGCCAGCCGTACCAGACCCAGAGCGGGACGG
>MWEJ01000405.1 GCA_002071025.1 Verrucomicrobia bacterium ADurb.Bin070
TCGTGTCCGGTTGTCGCCACGTTGCGCGAGACCGATTTCGTGGTGCTGGTGACCGAGCCGACGCCGTTCGGGCTGAACGATCTGAAACTGGCCGTGGCGGTCGTGCGTGAACTGGAGCTGCCGTTCGGCGTGGTGGTCAACCGGGCGGACCGCAACGATGACCGCGTGGCGGTCTATTGCCGCGAGGCCGGCATTCCGGTCCTGGCCGAGATTCCGGATGACCGCCGCGTGGCCGAGGCCTACTCGCGCGGCGAACTCATGGTCGACGCGCTGCCGGAATACCGGACGCTCTTCGAACGGCTCTACGTCGATATCGCCAGACTGGCTGCAGGCGCTCGCCGGGCAGAACCTCGTCCGGACGGTCAGGCGAGAAAACGTTCTTTTTTATGAAGCTGTTCGGGAGTGAGGTGAGACGATGTCGGCAACGATTCAAGAGTGTGTGATCATCAGCGGTAAGGGCGGCACCGGCAAGACCAGCGTGACGGCCTCTTTCGCGGCGCTCTCGGCCGGACGCGCCGTGCTGGCCGATTGCGATGTGGATGCGGCGGACCTGCATTTGGTGCTGACGCCGAAGATTGTCGCGAAAACGGATTTCAGGAGCGGGAATGAAGCGGTGATCCGCAGCGAAGCCTGTACTGGCTGCGGGACGTGCGCCGAGCTGTGCCGCTTTGACGCGATTCACTATGTGAAGCGTCCGTTCGGCAAAGCCCTCTACGAGGTCGATCCGGTCGCCTGCGAGGGGTGCGGCGTGTGCGTGCGGTTCTGCCCGGCAAAGGCCATCGATTTTCCGGAGCGGCTTTGCGGCGAATGGATGCTCTCGGAGACGCGTTGCGGCCCCATGATCCATGCCTGTCTGGCCGCCGCGGCAGAAAACTCCGGCAAGCTGGTGGCCACGGTCCGGCAGGAAGCCCGCCGCGTGGCGAAAGAGCGGGGCCTGCCGTTGATCATCACCGACGGGCCTCCCGGTATCGGATGTCCGGTGATCGCCTCGGTGACCGGTGCGGACCGCGTGCTGGTGGTGACGGAGCCGACCGTGTCCGGCGAGCATGATTTGGCCCGGGTGCTGCAGTTGGCGCGGCATTTCGAGGTGCCGACTTTTGTGTGCGTCAACAAATGGGACATCAATCCCGAGATGACCGAACGGATCGAGCAGGCGGCACGGAAGGCCGGCGCGACCGTCGCCGGTCGCATCCGGTACGACCGCGCGGTCACGGTCGCCCAGCGCGCGGAACAGGCGGTCGTCGAAACCGACGCGCCGTCGGCTGAAGACGTTTGCGCCGTGTGGCGGCAGATGGGGTTTGAGTGAAAACTGAAGGTAAACGGAGAACAAACATGAGTAAGACAAGCATCAAAATCGCAATTCCTCTGGCTGAGGGGCAACTGTGCATGCATTTCGGGCATTGTGAGCGTTTCGCGCTGGTGGATGTGGATCTGGACGAGCGGGCGATCACCGCCCGCGAAGATCTCGTTCCGCCGCCGCATGAGCCCGGGGTGCTGCCGCGCTGGCTGGCCGAACAGGGCGTCGAGATGATCCTGGCGGGCGGCATGGGTCAGCGCGCGCAGGCGCTTTTCGGCGAGCAGAATATCCGCGTGACCGTCGGGCTGACGCCGGACACCCCGGAGAATCTGGTGGCCCAGTATCTGGGCGGAACACTGAAGCCGGGTGCGAATGCCTGCGACCACTGAGGGTTACGGCGGCATCTTGCACGGCGGGATCACGGCAGCGTTGCTCGATTCGGCCATGACCCACTGCCTGTTCCACCGGGGCGTGCGCGCGGTGACCGCCGATTTGCGCGTCCGCTATCCGCACCCCGTGCCGATGGGCATTCGAATCGGTTTGCGGGCTTGGGTGACGGAGGCTCGCGCTCCGCTTTACCGGCTGAAAGCTGAACTGACCGGCGGAGACCGTGTGCTGGTCTGGGCGCAGGCGACGTTTTGCGAAGTGTCGGCGGACGGCGCGGCAATAGTCTGTTCGTAAACAGAACGGCGGACGTTATCCGCCAAACAAAAGAGGTGGGTTATGCCTAGAGGAGACGGAACGGGTCCTGCGGGAGCAGGCCCCCTGAGCGGGCACGGCACGGGTCGCGGAAGCGGTATGGGTATGGGGCAGGGAACGGGACAAGGCCGAACGTGGCCGGACAGACATGCCGTGCTGGGGTCTTCCGGCGGGTGCCATCGAACTCGGCGAGACAGCCTTCGCTATACAACGAGGCAACGACGATGAAAGAACAGGAAGCGGGCGTTCAAACTGAGCCGGATGATCCGTTTTTCGGGCGGATGAATGACCCGACGGCGGCGGCCACGATTACCGGGCCGTGCGGCGACACCATGGAGGTTTACCTCGTGGTGCGTGACGATGTCATTCAGGAGATCAAGTACCATACCGACGGGTGCGTCAACACGCGCTCGTGCGGGCACGCCATCGCCCGGCGTGCGCTGGGGCGGAAGGTGACGGACGCACTGTCCATCAGCGCGGGCGAGCTCATCCGGTCCGGCGAGTGCCGTCCTGCGGAAGGGCGGCATTGCGCCATTCTGGCGGTCAGCACACTGTACCGTGCAATTGCCGATTACCTGCTTGCGCCTTAAGGAGTAAATGATGCAGGTCAGCGGCGTGGCGATTACTGTGCTGGCGGACAACCGGTCCGCGTACGGGCTTGAATCTGAACACGGGTTGTCGTTCTGGATCCAGACGGCGAACCGGACCCTGCTTTTCGACACCGGACAGGGGGCGGTCATGCCCCGCAACGCGGCGGCGCTGGGCATCGACATCGGGACGGCCGACGCGGTCGTCCTGAGCCATGGCCACTACGACCACACCGGCAATCTGCGGCTCGCGCTGGAACGGGCCGGCCGGGCCGAGCTGCTGCTGCATGCCGACGCGCTCCAGGCGAGGTACAGCATCCATGCGTCACCGAAACCCATCGGGATGCCGGCGTCCGCGCGCGAGGCCGTGCAGGCTGCAGGTGACACGCGTTGCCGGTGGGTCACGCGCCCGACCGAACTGGATGCCGGGGTCTGGCTCACAGGGCCCGTTCTGCGCGAAACAACTTTTGAAAACACCGGCGGGCCGTTTTATTGGGATGCGGCCGGCCATGAGCCCGACCCGATCCCGGACGATCTTTCGCTGTGTGTCCGCACGGGCGCGGGCTGGGTGGTATGTCTGGGGTGCTGCCATGCCGGGGTGGTCAACACGCTTCAGCATATTCTGCGGGAAATCGGCGGCGGGAAGATCCTGGCGGTGATCGGCGGCATGCATCTCTGCCATGCGGATTCTGAACGATTGGAGCGGACAGCCGCCGCGTTCAAAGCGTATGATATCCCCTACCTTTACCCGTGCCATTGCACCGGCGAGGCGGCGACAGCCTTTTTGCGGCAGCGCTTCCCGCAGGCGGTG
>MWEJ01000406.1 GCA_002071025.1 Verrucomicrobia bacterium ADurb.Bin070
AACGCCGTCGATGACCAACTGGACGGAGTCGTCGAAATTCTCCGCGAAGGTCCAGGTCACATCACCCGCCGAACGATTCCAGATGTAACCGGTATAGACATAGGTAGAGTTATTCGGCCACGGTTTACCGTTGATACTGCCGTTCTCGCCGCAATAGCCGTTGGCGGCGGTCGTAGTGAGTTCGACGGCGGTCGCAGGATTGGCAGTAACCTTGTCGAAGGAATTATCAGCAATCCGCCCTTCAAACAGGCCGGGAGCGGGCGTCGTGTTGAGTTTCACCGTACCGCCCGTAACATGGACAACCGGGCGCTCGACCGTCTGCTCCGCCACATAATCGGCGTGGGTGGTCAACAGTGAGCCGTCGCCCGGATCCTGCAGCAAGATATAGTCGTTCGCGTCGGCCGACCCGCGTCCCTGCGGATCATAGGTAAGGCCGCCGAGCCCGCTGGCCGGGCCGACGTCGCCCGCCCCGTCGCCATACCGGATCTCGATGGTATGCGGGCCGGGGGTCAGCGTGTGGTTCTGGTACACAGTGCCCTGACCGAGCGTCACGTCCTTGACCACCGCGCCGTCGATCATCAGGCGCACATTGTCGTCGAAAGTGAAACGCCACGTCCAAGTCAAATCGCTCGCCGAACGGTTCCACAGGATGCCGGTATAAACCCACGTGTGGTTACCCCCGCGCCAGAGTCCGCCTGCGTACGTACTATTGGAGGCCTTGGCACCATTGCCGGCGCGCGTGGTAAGCTGGCGGCTGACTGTCTCGCCGACTTCCGTCGTATTCCAATTCTGCATGACGACACTCTCCAAGAGGCCGGGGCCGCGCACATCGGGAATATCGACTGTCAGCAGCGAACCGTCGCCCGGATCGATGATCTGGCGGTAGTCGGCCGAATTCGACGAGGCGCGGCCCAGCGGATCGTAAGCGATGCCGTAGGGCTCGCCGGTCGGGCCGACGCTGCCGGCACCGTCGCCGAAGCGCATCTCAATGGCATGGGGTCCGGGGGTCAGCGTGACATTCGCAACCACCGCCGCCGAGTTGCCGGCGGTGATCACCCGTGCGCCGTCGATGACCAGCGAGACATTGTCGTCAAAGCGGGCGCGGAACGACCAGGTTTCATTCGTCGCTGCGCGGTTCCAGATGAAGCCGGTATAGATCCAAGTGTGGTTGTCGCCGGCCCAGATGCCGCCCGCATAGCTGGCGTTGCTGGCCTGCGAGCCGATCGCCGCGCGCGTCGTCAACTGAATGCCGCTGCGGGGATTGGGCGAGGTGGTGTTCCAGCTCTGACGGATCATGCCCTCCCAGAGCCCCGGCGTCAGCGGCATCGGATACGAGGCGGGCCCGAGCACGATCGGCGCACCGATCTCAAGGGTGCCTTCGCCGGTCTTGGTCAATGCCGCCGTCGCGACACGTCCGTTCATGATGCTTCCGCCCGTGACCGACACATTGCCGTTGGAGAGCGTGTTACCGCACAAATCGAGCACCCCGCCGTTGACCGTGACCTGCGAATTCGGCGAGAGTGCGCCCGCTTGACTAAGCCGCAAGACACCTTCTCGCACATCCGTCGGGCCGAGGTACGTGTTGGCCGCCCCCAACGTGAGCGATCCGGCACCGAGTTTGGTAAAGCCGCCCGACGCCGGAGCGCCCAACACCGGCGCACCGAGCGTCGCGGCCGTCGCGGCACCGCCACCCACCAGCGTGACTGTCGGCGCACTGCCATAGTCCGTACCGGGCGACGTGATTTCGATGGCGGTCAGCGTACCACTGGCGAGATCCACCCGCGCGAACGCGGACGCGCCTTTGCCGCCGCCGCCCGTGATCCGAACGAACGGCGCTCCGATATATCCCGCGCCCGGCGAGGTAACGGGAATTGACAGCACGCCGAGCCCGGTCGGCCGGCGCAACGGCGTGTTGACCGACAGCGCCATGCCTGCCGTCGGAATATCCACGACCGCGCCGCCCTCGAAAATGGTCACATCGGGATAGAGGCCGGCCGTACCGCCGTTGAACAGCTCGACGTTGTCCGGATTCACGGTGCGCAGCAGGCCGCCGTTCCAGTTGACCCGCGCGTCGGTGTTGGAGCGGTTCGCGCGCCAGATACGCTTGGCATTCACCTCGCCGCCGTTCAGGTTGAGCAGGGCGGTCATATTGTTGCGGTTGCCCAGATCGATCGACCCGTTGTTGGTGACCACCGCGCTCCCGCTGACTGTCATCACGGCAAAGCCGGCGGTGGAGCTGTTCTCACTGTCATCGCCGATCTTGAGCGTGGCGTTGCTGCGGAAAAGGCCGCCGGACACATGCACCACGCCCGTGCCGCCGCGGCTGATCCCGATCGTTCCGCCATAGGTGGCGCCGAAAGCCAGCAGACCGCCTGTCTGCTCAAGGATTCCATGGCTGGCAAACCCCCATCCGATCTGGGTGTACCCATTGTTGGTCAGCACGCCGTCAGCCAGATGGTAGTACCCGTATCCGGAATTGCCGATGCGGCCGTCGTTGCCCGCGCCGCCCGTATTGTGCATCACGCCGCCGGTCTGGTACACCGCGCCGACACCTGCGGTTCCGTTACCCGTAATCAACCTGCCAGAGATGAAGCCTTCGTCCTCGACGCGCATCACACCGCGACCGTTGTCGCCGACCACGACCTGGGGCTGGCCGCCCACGTTATACCCCTTGTCCAGCGTCTCGATCCGCGTGGTTCCGCCCACCACCAATGTGGCCAACGGATCGGAGGTTGAGGGACTCTCGCCCACCACGACGCTCTGGTCGCCCAGGTAGCGGCTGACCGGCGACAGATCCAGCGTGCCGCCATAGACGCGGAGCGGCCCGAGATTCGCGCCCGTCCCCGACAGGGTCAACGTGTTCGGCCCCAACTTGCGCACACCCAGATGAGGCAGTGCGGCGGTGTAGTCCAGATCCTCGTAAGCGGTGTCAAAGCCGATCGACGTCGTCGTCCCGGCAAACGTGGTGCCGTTGTTGATCAAGGCATTGATATCCGCCAGCGTGAAGCCCGGCTGCGTGCCGGCGGCATCCGCCACGCGCAGCGCCAGGCATCCGGCATTGACCACCTCGACCGCGGTCGCATAGTTCGGCAGCGCGCCGGGCACGACGGCATACAGCGTGCCGTTCGAGATGGCAGCACCGCCGGTCCAACTGTTGTTGGTGTTGCGCAGGTAGGTGATACTGTTGTCATTACCGACCTTGACCAGCCGACCGGGACCGGACAGTTCGCCGGTGTAGGTGTCGCTGTAGGCCCCCCGCCGTCGAACCGGACCGTCCCGTTCAGCGCGACTGGGCCTGACCAGTTGTTCAGATTCGTCGTGTAGCCGCTCCGCGTGAGAACACGTGACCCCTCATCCAGACTCAAGGTCCAGCC
>MWEJ01000407.1 GCA_002071025.1 Verrucomicrobia bacterium ADurb.Bin070
AACCTGCTGGTGGCCGGACGCTGCCTCAGCAGCGACCGCCTCGCCAATTCGGCACTGCGCGTGCAGGCGACCTGCATGGCGACCGGTCAGGCTGCCGGCGCCGCCGCCGCGCTGGCCGCGCAACGCGGCGCGTCACCCGCTCACGTGCCGATCGCCGACCTCAAGGCGCTGCTGACGGCGCACGGCGCCATCGTGCCGGACTGAAAGAAAGACGAATGTCCGCCCGTTTCTCGCCAACGCACAGCTCCGAAGGTTGATCCCGTTCCCAGCCTTTCCCGCGGGCGGGGCCGTCCGCGCCCCCAGTCTTGCGCACTTTTCGCGCTAAACATTCTTGTTGACAGGAATTCACCACGCTCTTACTCTGATTCCATCATTGCGGTCTGCCTATTGTGTTGCGGGGCTCGCCCGCATTAGGCTGTGCGGTCCACCAACGGAGCGAGGTCCCGAATGAGTGACGGATTGGCGATCTCTCGCAAGCACCAATATCTCTGGATGGCGTCGTTCTTTGTAGCGGCCTGTGTGGTGACGATGCTCGGCGTGCTCGTCTATCAGACCGACCGTATGCAGATTCTGAAAAGCCGGACTCAGGAACTGACCGCCATCGGCACCTTAAAGACGGGTGAAATCGCTGACTGGCGGCGGGAACGCTTGGCCGACGCGATCCGGTTCGCGCGCGGTCCGACGTTAATCCGGGCGATCGAGCGGGACAACCCGGCGGATCTGCGCCTCATGCTCTCCGTCAACCGCAAAGGCGGCATCTATGCGGACGCGCTGCTGGTCGCCGCAGACGGCAAAATTCTGGGCTCCGCGCTTGAAACGCCCCTACCCCTCCCGGCGACCACGCTGCGGACCATCGCTCAGACCGTGGCCACGCGCGCGCCCATGCTTTCCGATTTTTATGAACAGGCGGACGGCTCGGTCCACATCGATGTCGCGGCGACCGTTTCTGGCGCCACGAAGGGACTCTGCGTCCTGGTCCTGCGCTGCGACGCCACCCAGCGACTGCATCCGCTGATTCAAGCCTGGCCCGGTTCAAGTCCCAGTTCAGAGTCTGTGCTGGTCCGCCGCGACGGCGAGTACGTCGTATACCTCAGCCGGCTGCGCCACCAGAGCCACAAGGCCATGTCGCTCAAGCTGCCGCTCGCGCGTGCCGATCTGACTGCCGCCCTAGCGGTCAAGGGCCGGGAGGGCATCGTCTCCGGGATCGACTATCGCGGGGTCCGTGTCCTGGCCGACCTCCGCTCGATTCCCGAGTCTGATTGGTTCATGGTCACCAAAATGGATGCCGCCGAACTGGTCGGCACTGTGCGCGAACGCGCACTCACCATCGCCGGGATGGTCTTGCTGGGCATCCTGCTGGCGGCCTTCGCCACCGCCCTGGGATTCCGGCTCCGTCAGGCCGCCCTCTACCGCTCGCTGTACCACGCGCAGCGCGACCAGGTCACGGCCACTGCCAAATACCGCGCCATCCTCTACAGCATCGGCGACGCCGTGATCACGACCGACAGCGAGGGACGCATCGTGCAAATGAATCCGGTGGCAGAAACCTTGACCGGCTGGCGCGAGGCAGACGCCCAGGGGCAGCCTCTGGAGGTGGTCTTCCGCATCATCAGCGAGACCACGCGCGGCGAAGTCGATTCCCCGGTCCGCCGGGTGCTCAGTGACGGCAAGGTGACCGCCCTCGCCAACCACACCCTGCTGCTCGCGCGCGACGGCAAGGAGTACCCGATCGCCGACAGCGCCGCCCCGGTGATCGACGACCGGCACGCGGTGGCCGGCGTGGTGCTGGTGTTCAAAGACCAGACGGCGGAACGCGCCGCTGAAAAGGCACTGCTTGCCAGCGAACAGCGGCTCAAGACGTTGATCGACAATGTGCCGGGCGTCGTCTTCCGCTGCGGAATGGACACCTATTGGACCATGCAATATCTCTCGACCAATTGCCGTTCGCTCACCGGCTATGACGCCGAGGACTTGATCGACAACAGCCGGCGTTCCTATTATGACCTGATCCATCCGGATGACCGCCAGACCGTCTGGGACACGATCGCCGCCGCCATCCAGCGCGGCGAGTCCTACACGCTCGAATACCGCCTCGTCACGGCGGATGGCACCGTCAAATGGGTCTGGGAACGTGGCTGTGCCATCGGTGATCCCGCCCAGGGGCCGCAAATGCTGGAAGGCGTGATCCACGACATCACGGCGCGCCGCCTGGCGGCCGAGCAGCAGGCCGAACTCGACGGACAGATCCAGCAGACCCAACGCCTAGAGGCCTTGGGCCGCATGGCCGGCGGCGTGGCGCATGACTTCAACAACACCCTCACCGTGATCATCGGCAACGCCGAATTGATCCGCGAGCCGGGAACGACCGACGACGAGCGCGAAGCCTCGCTGACGGCGATCCTCAAGGCCGGCCAACATGCCGCGACGCTGGTCAAGCGCCTGCTCGGGTTCGCCGCGCGGCAGACCTCGCTGCCCCGCAGCATCGATCTCAACCACGCGATCAGCGCCATGACCGAACCCCTCGAACAAGCCCTCGGCCCGAACATCCAACTGGCGTGGCGGCCCAGCGAGGCGCTGTGGCCGGTCATGATCGATCCTGATCAGGTGGCCCAGGTCCTGATCATTTTCGCCGACAATGCGCGTGACGCCATGCGGGGCGAAGGCACCGTCACGGTAGAAACCGCCAACGTGCACCTCGACGGCGACAACGGCTTCGCGCCGGCCGGTGACTACGTGCGCCTCTCGTTCCGCGACACGGGCTGCGGCATGGACACCGTAACCCAGACCAAGATCTTTGACCCCTTCTACTCGACAAAACCCGACACCCCCGACACCGGCATGGGCCTGGCGATCGTCTATGGCATCGTCAAACAGAACCGCGGCTTCATCCGGGTCTCCAGCCAACCCGGCGACGGCTCCTGCTTCGCGCTCTACCTGCCGCGCCACGGTCAGCCGGAGCCCGCGCCCGCCGCGCCCGCCACGCCGCCCCCCGTCGCCGCGCCGCCGGCCACTCCTGCCGGCACCACGATCCTGCTTGTGGAAGACGAACCGGCCCTGCTGTCCCTCGCGCGACGGCTTCTGGCCGGCATGGGCTATACCGTCCTCGCCGCACAGGATCCGACGGAGGCCCTGCGCCTGGCCCGCAGCCACCCGGACATCATCCACCTTCTGTTGACTGACTTGATCATGCCAGCCATGAACGGTTCGACCCTGTGGGATACGCTGGCGCGCGAACGCCCCTCGATGAAACGGCTTTTCATGTCCGGCTTCACCGCCGATGTCATCGCTCAACACGGCGTCCTGCCGGAGCACACCCCTTTCCTGCAAAAGCCGTTCACGCGCGAGCAGCTCAGCGCCAAGGTG
>MWEJ01000408.1 GCA_002071025.1 Verrucomicrobia bacterium ADurb.Bin070
CCGGCCGGGAAGGCCAGCACGTGCCGGTCTATGTCTATACCAGCGGCGACGAGGCGGAACTCTTCCTCAACGGCAAGTCCCTCGGCCGACGCACCAAGGGCGGTCCGGTCAAACGCCCGGCCAACCTCGCGGTCGGCCAGGCGGCGACCGCCTCCAGCTCCGAGAAGACGGCGGCGCACGACAATCCGGCCGCGCACGCGCTCGACGGCGACACCGACACGCGCTGGTGCGCCGCCAGCGACGCGGTGCCGCAATGGTGGCAGGCAGACCTTGGCGCACCGACCGCCTTCCGTTACCTGGCGCTGGCTTTGGAAAGTGAGAACAAGGGTTACGGCTACGACATCCAGGTGTCGGACGACGGAATCGCTTGGCGCATGCTCTACAGCAAGGCGCGCGGCGAAGCGCAGCCCGACGCGATCGACCAGCCGACCAAGTGCCGCTATGTGCGCGTGACCTTCAACGCGCTCGACAACGGGCGCTGGGCGTCGATCCGCGAGCTGCAAGTCACCGCGGAACCGCCCGCGAATCCCTATTACGACGTGTGCGACACTTACCGCCTGCGCTGGCTGGACGTGCCCTACGCGCCGGGCGAGCTTAAGGCCGTGGCCTACGCGGCCGGCAAGAAGATCGGCGAGCGGGTGATGCGCACGGCGGGACCGGCGGTTGCGGTGCGGCTCACGCCCGAGCAGCGCGTCCTGCCGGATGACGGTGAGAGCGTTGTCTTCGTGCAGGTCGACGTCACCGACGCCGGCGGCACGCGCGATCCGCTGGCCGCGACGCGCATCCGCTTCGCGTTGACAGGCCCCGGCGAGCTGGTGGCGGTCGGCAACGGCAACCCGCGCGGACACGACGCCTTCACCGACACCGCCAGCCATCCGCTCTATTTCGGCAAGGCGGTCGCGGTCCTGCGCCGCCAAGCCGGCGCCTCCGGCCGAATCACCTTGACCGCCTCCGCCGACGGCCTCACGCCCGCCACCGTGACGTTCAAATGACACACGCCCGGCGAGCGGCCCCAAGGATAATCCTAAAAAAATCTATCCTTGTTGCCGCGCGTGCTTGACAAGTCAGCCAAACAGGCGTAATAGGGTGCCGCAAATAGGGTGCCTTGTGCCGCGCTGTGACGCGGTGAGGGTGAACCGCCCGTTTTTGTGAGGAGTTTTGCTGTGTACGGTGTGCCTGAGCACGCGATGCAGTTGAGCTTGCGCCTGGAAGACCAGGAAGAGGAGCCTCCACAAGGAGAGCCGACTCTTTTTTCTTTAGCCGACCCGTCGCTGGGCGGCAAACCGCGCCTGAACGCCCCGCCCGCAGCCCCGGCCCGCAGCCGCGGTCTCCGGATGACGCCGTCTTGCCGCGCGTTTCGCAACCGCTTTTTCCCCGCCGCGACCGATGCCGACTGGAGCGACTGGCGCTGGCAGATCCAGCACCGCATCCGCGACCTGGAGACCGTCCGCCGCATGATCCGCCTCACCGCCGAGGAGGAGAAGGCGCTCGAACTGGGCGGCAACATGCTGCCGATGGCCGTCACCCCGCACTACATGGGGCTGATCGCGCCGGAGGACCCTGACCAGGCCTTGCGCCGCTCCATGATCCCCACGGTCTATGAGCTGCGGCGTTGCCCCGGCGAGGCCGACGATCCGCTCGGCGAGGAACACCAGAGCCCGATCCCGGGCCTAGTCCACCGCTATCCGGACCGCGTGCTGCTGCTGGCGACCGACTTCTGCTCGGCCTACTGCCGCTACTGTACGCGCTCGCGCGTGGTCGGCCACGGCGCGATCACGCCGAACACGCGACGCCTGCAGATGATCTTCGACTACATCCGCAGCCACCCGCAGATCCGCGACGTGCTGATCTCCGGCGGCGACCCGCTGACCCTAAGCGATGAGCGACTGGAATTCATCCTTTCCAACCTCCGGGCGATCCCGCATGTTGAGATCCTGCGCATCGGCACCAAGGTCCCGGTCGTGCTGCCGCAACGCATCACGCCGCACCTCACGCGCATGCTGCGCAAGTACCATCCGCTCTGGATGAGCCTGCATGTCACGCACCCCGACGAATGCTGCCACGAAACAGCCCGCGCGTGCGGCATGCTGGCCGACGCCGGCATCCCGCTCGGCTCGCAGACCGTCCTGCTGCGCGGCATGAACGACGAGCCTGAGGTGATGCGCCGCCTGATGCACAGCCTGATGAAGATGCGGGTCAAGCCCTACTACATCTACCAGTGCGATCCGATCACCGGCTCGGAACACTTCCGCACACCGGTCGCGCGCGGCGTCGAAATCATCCGCAGCCTGCGCGGCCACACCAGCGGCTACGCCGTGCCCACCTATGTGATCGACGCCCCCGGCGGCGGCGGCAAGATCCCGGTCGCTCCCGACTACGTGGCGGGCAAGGATGCCGCCGGCAACCTCAGTCTCACGAACTACGAGGGCGGGCGCTACCGGTACCCGGACTACATCGCATGATACGCATCGGACTGACCTACGACCTCCGCTCGGACTACCTCGCCATGGGACTCTCCATGGAGGAGACCGCCGAGTTTGACAAAGAAGAGACCATCGCCGGCATTGAGGCGGCGCTGCGCGCGCTCGGCTACGCGACCGACCGCATCGGCCACGCAAAGGCCTTGATCCGCCGCCTCGAAGCCGGCGACCGCTGGGACCTGGTCTTCAACATCTGCGAAGGGCTCTTCGGCGTGGCGCGCGAAGCGCAGGTCCCCGCGCTCCTCGACCTCTACGGCGTGCCGTACGTCTTCTCGGACCCGCTCGTGCTGGCCCTCACGCTGCACAAGGGCATGACCAAGCGCGTCGTGCGCGACGCCGGCGTGCCGACCAGCGACTTCTGCGTGTATGAAGAGCCCGCCGACCTCGCGACGCTGCGCTTCGGCCCCCCGTTTTTCGTCAAGCCTGTGGCCGAAGGCACCGGCAAAGGCTGCACGGCGCGCTCGATCGTGCACGACCGCGACACTCTGGCGACGGTGTGCGACAACCTCGTCGCACGCTTCCGCCAGCCCGCGCTGATCGAGCCCTACCTCGGCGGCCGCGAATTCACGGTCGGCATCACCGGCACCGGCCGCCAGGCACGGATTGTCGGCTCGATGGAGATCGTGCTGCTCGCCAACGCCGAGGCCGGCGTCTACTCCTTCGCCAACAAAGGCAACTACGAGGACCGCGTGGCGTATCCCGCAGCCGACCCGGCGCGCGACCCGGTGGCCGCGGCGGCGGAGCGCGTGGCGCTCGACGCCTGGCGCGCCCTCGGCTGCCGCGACGGCGGCCGCGTGGACATCCGCTGCGACAGTGACCAGCACCCGATGTTTCTTGAGGTCAATCCGCT
>MWEJ01000409.1 GCA_002071025.1 Verrucomicrobia bacterium ADurb.Bin070
GACTGCCAGTGCCTGGGCTCCAACGGGACACTCGCGATCAGCGGCGCGATCAGCGGCCCCGGCGGGCTGCGGTTCGAGGGCAATACTGCGTCCGCCGTCACGTTCACGCTCTCCGGCGACAACACCTTCGAGGGCCCCGTTGTCGTAACCAACCGGGCGCGCCTCGTGGTCTCTTCCCCCACCGCGCTCGGCAGCCCTGCGGCCGGGACGACGGTGTACGGCCCGAACGAAACGTGGCTTGAGATACGCGGCGGCATCACGCTCGGCGAACCGCTCACCCTGCTCGGCTCGGACGGTGCCCCGAACTATCATCCTTGTCTGAAGAGCTACAGCGGCACCAACACGCTCAGCGTCCCCATCTATGCGGCGTCAAGTGGCTTCCGCATGCGCGTCTATGAAAACGCGCTCATCCTAAGGGGGGGCGTCATCTCGCCCGACACGACCGGGACCTTCTACTTCGAGACGTCGACGGGCACGGAAATCGTGGTCACGAACCGGCCGCTGTTCCTGGGCAACGGCGCGGGCTTCTACACCTCCTACGGGGGCAGGGTGGTGCTCGCCGAGTCCGGCAACACCTACGCCGCCCTCCATACTTACGCCGGCAGCACGGTGCTGGCGACCGCGCCCAACGCGCTGGCACCCTACGGCATCTTGCGGTTCGGCGTAAGCTGGTGGAACAAGGACACGAGCCTGTTCGACCTCAACGGCCTCTGCCAGACGGTCGGCCCGCTCGAATCTGTCGTGCAACCGTCCGGCACCCACGTCATCACCAGCGCGGTCCCTGCGGTCCTGACCGTGGTCCAGAAGCAAAACTCCACGTTCCGGGGCGACATCGCCGGCGCGGTCAGCCTCTACAAGACCGGCGCCAGCACGCTGACCCTGACCAACCTCACGCCGATGACGACCTCGGGCCGGGTCACGGTCGCGGCGGGCACGCTGGCGCTCGGCAACGCGGACGGCAGCGCCGGCGGTTTCGGGGCGATCCCGGCGGTCCGGATCCTGCCCGGCGGCACCCTGACCCTGAACAACGGCGCAGGCCTGCCCGACACGTCGGAGATCAACGTCTTCACGGGCGGCGTCTTGGCGAACGGCAAGATCGACGTCCGCGCGGGCGTCACCGAGACCGTCGCGCGCTTCTACATCGACGGCGCGCAGCAGGCATCCGGCACGTGGGGCGCGACCGGCAGCGGCGCGGCGCACATCAACGACGACTTTTTCAGCGGCGGGGGCCTGCTCGAAGTGACCGAAGACCCTGCGGTCGCCTACACGGACGTCGTCTGGGACCAAGGAGGGGCCGACACCCTGATGTCCACCAAGGAGAACTGGGCGGGCGACACCTTGCCGGCGTACAATGGCAATGAACGGGCGGTCTTCGGCACCGGCGCCGGTCCGGCCGGCGTCGACGTGGCGGCCTCGTTCTATAAGGTGGTCATCAACTGGCCCAGCAGCGACTTCCACTTTGATAACATCGGCGGGGGCGGCAGTCTCACGCTCGGCCGCGGCGGGATCGAGATCCCCGGCCCGGCCGCCACCCGTTATAACCGGATCAGGGTGCCGGTGACGCTGGCCGACGACCAGTTCATCACCCTCACGAACGGCTACGTTTATTTCGAGCAGCCGGTGTCGGACGGCGGCAACGGGTTCGGGCTGACGGTGTGCAACCCCAGCAGAAGCGTGTCGGCGGTGATCCCCCAGAACCAAAACGCGTACTCCGGCAAGACGGTGCTCAAGAACAGAAGCGTGTTTTACATCAGAGGCAGCGGCGACGTGCTGGGCAGCACGGCCGGCGACACCCTCGTCGAGAACGGCAGTTATCTGTATATCGACACCCAAAGCGAGACGACGGGCCTGACCATTGCCGAGCCCCTCGTGCTGGACGGGGACGCGACGCTGGGCTACGTGGGCACCCTCCAAAATGTCAAAGGCACGAACGTTCTGACGGGCCCGATCGCCGGCCTGAACAACAGTGTGCGCATCAGATCTTCAACCGCCGGCGCGACGCTGGACATTACGGGCGGGATCGCGGCGGATGCTTCAGCGGCGGGTTGCATTCTCGCGACGGACGGCGGCGGAACCGTCACCCTACGCGAGAAGCCCGTGTATGCGCACGCCTTCTACGCCAACGGCAAGAGCGGGGGCATGGTGGTCATCGCGGCGACCGGCAACGTTGCCCGAACCTTCTATATGAACGCGAACGTGCGGATCGGCGCTCAGGAAGCGTTTGAGTATCTCGGGAACCTCATCCTCGGCGGCGACGGCAGAATCGCGAACGTCGACCTCAACGGTTACGACCTTACGGTCCGCCGCTCGCTGAGCACGCACGCGGTCAGCACCAACTCCGTGATCTTCAGCGCGGCACCCGCGACACTGACCGTTGATCAGACCATCAACACCACGTACGGCGGCAGCTTCGCCGGGGCGGTCAGCCTGGTCAAGCGCGGCGCGGGCACCCTGACGCTGACCAACGAGATGGACAGAGGCACCACGACCTCGGGCGGCGTCACGGTCAAGGCCGGCACGCTGACGGTGGCCGGCGACTACGGCTCGCTGGGGACGGCCTGCACGAACATCACGGTGGAGGGCACCGGCACGCTGGCGCTAGAAGGCGCATCTGCCTCCATGCTCTCGGACGACGCGACGGTGCGGCTCGCGCCCGCGGGCGCGGGGAGCGCCAAGATCAGCCTCGCCGCAGGCATCGACGAGACGGTCGGCTGGTTCTTCTTCGGCGGCGAGCCGATGTATCCCGGCACCTACGGCGCAACCGGCAGCGGCGCCGAGTATGTGGACGACACGCGCTTCGCCGGAAACGGCGTGCTGAGGGTTCTGCACGGCAAGGCGAAAGGCACGCTGATACGCGTCCACTGAGACGCGCGTTCCAGGACCACGTTGTCCTGGTGCTTGACACACGATTTAAACATGACGAAGACCACACAGCGAAAGAATATATATCGACCACTCCTGTTATGCAGCGCCCGGGGCCGGGGCAACCCGGCCCCGGGCTTTTCTCCTGCGGACGGGGCTGTCCGCGCCCCCAGTCTTGCGCATCTTTTTCACCGGAAACGCGCGGTCTGTCACCGCAGCCCGTTGCGCCAACCGGAGGGCGTGACTCCTGTTTCAGTCCGAAAGAAGACCGAGAACGCGGCGAGCGAACGATAGCCGCACCGGTTGGCGATGAAACCGAGTTGTGTGGTGCGGTTGGCGAGCAGCGTCTTGGCGGTTTCAAGCCGAACGTTGCGGATCTCGCTCAGGATCGAGCGCCCGAGCGCCGCACGGAAGCGGATCTCGGCCATTCGCCGCGAACAGCCGAAGAGG
>MWEJ01000410.1 GCA_002071025.1 Verrucomicrobia bacterium ADurb.Bin070
CCGGAGGCACTCGGAATCCGTCTCGATTTGCTTTGCCATGAAAAGGAAGTGCGCGAAACGGAGCGCCTCGCGGGACGGGCGGTCAATCAGCTTGGCGTCCCATGGGGAGGACGGATCGAATGACAGGCGGCGGGCTTCTATGTACCATTTAGCGCGCTGTTCTGCCGGAAAGGTTTTCACTACCGTTTCCGCAAGGACAGTCATTGGCACGGGCGAAGCCATAACGTAGGCATGCAAGATAATGTCACGGTAGAGATTTGTTTGGACGAGAAAAGCCTGATGTAAAATGTTTGTTATTTCAGGAGAATCCCCGCTCCGATAAAGTGCTTCGGAAATCTTTGTGATCCACGGTTTAACCGACTCACGCGACCATGCAAACAGAGACGGCTTTCCAAGCAATCCTTCCTTCATAACCTGAATCATCCTATCCGGATCTCCCCCCCACCATCCGGCATTCACGGATTTCAGTGAGTCATCCGGCTCATACCATGGCCGCGTTGTTGGTGCAACTTTGCCGATAAATTGCGCGGACTGGGTTGGGGATATGTATTCACTGCCGAAACAGTCGCACACTGATATGGCTAATATCCAGAAAATCACGCTCATACTCTCTTTCATTGCACTCCTCCTCTAGTTGCTGTGGCTTGGAAAGCGATCCATCCCCTGTGTTCCAACCGGAACTGGGCCAAAAACCCCATTCTTGTCGTATCCTTTAACTGATCCGGTCGGAAGATCATTACCTCCGGATGTCGAGCCGAACATCAAACATCTACTGATCACCGTCGCAAGTGAGATTCCATGCGCATAGTATTCTTGTGGCCCCGGCCCGTTGTTCCAATCGGATGATGATAAATGATCTGGCGAAAGTAATATCGGCGGCGGCGGTTGGTTGGACTCGGAGGTGTAAATATCCCTCAACTCACATTCGTGGCCGATCTCATGTGCGAAAATGTGGACAGAGTCGGTCCCCGTCATCAACAGCCCCTTATCAAGATAGTTTCTCCCAGGGGTGTTTGTCGCAATATTCGGAACGATGTAAATTTCTAATCCCTGCGTGTTTCTTCTTGAATTGACGATTTCTTCCTGAAAAAAGGCGTCGTCAGAATTCAAATACCAAAACATCTCGTTTGTGTAAGCGACTGTTGCCAAATTGAAGCGAATGCCCGCCTGCCGGTAGATTTCGTTGACGCCATCGATCAGATCCGGGATTTCACTGGCCGATCCGACATGGCTGCCGTTGTTGTCGCAGATGAACATGAAATGCACGGGGATCGGAGCGTCGCAGGAATAAACCTCGAAATTGAACTGCGGCGGTGGCCCCCAATAGTGCTCGATGTTCGCGGTCAGCGTGTCCGTGCCGGGCTCGAGGCCGACCACGGTCTGTGGCGCGGTGCTTTGCGAGACGGAGGCGATGACGGCCTTGCCGTTGGCGAACTCCCACCGCACGTCGGTCTCGTCAATGTTTGAGGAGAACTCGACCTTGAACGTGACGGCATCGCCGTTGAAAAAGCCGCTGGGGTTCATCGGCATGCCCGGAGTGAACGACATGACCGGCTCGGCGACGACAGTGACCACGCGCAGCTCGGTCCGGCGCGTCACGGTGCCTCCCTGGGCCATCAGGACCTTCGCCGTGATCTCGAAGTTGTCTATACTCCCCTTTGGCAGGACGGAGACCGACTGCGCGCGCGTGACCGTCCGCACCTCCTGTCCGTCCTTCAGAAAACGCGGCCCGTCCCCGGTGAACGTCCACTCCAGCACCGTGTCTCCGGGATGTCCGCACCACGCGAACGGCACGGCGTTGGTGCTGAGAACCAGCGCGTAGGTCAGCTCCACCGGGTCGCTGTCGCCGGGCGAGCGGGCGATGAAGCGCCGGCCGTCCCAGGGATCCGGATCTTCGGGGTCGGGATCTGGAGGGGGATAAACGTTGCGCGTGACCTTGCGGTCGCCGACCTCCACGGTGACGGCGGGCGGCGAGTTGGTCTCCGCCCCGGCGTCCAGCGGCGCGCGCGCTGCGGTTTCCGGGAAGGTGACGGTCACCCACGTCTCCATGCCGCCGGACGCGGGCGAGGCGCCGCCGCCGCTGACGGACCAGTGCGGCGTCCCCGCGATCTCTTCGCCGTCCGGCACGAAGCGGGCCGCGACGGGGAAGTCCGCGACGCCCCCGGGGGAGACCCACGTGATGTCCGGGATGTCGAGGTCGATGCCGGCCACGGTCATCTCCGTGCCGGGCGGACAGGCGGGCGCGGCGGGGTCCAGCGGGAAGGAGACGGGGAACTCGTTCGTGAATCCGTGCAGGAAGGTCGCGCCGTCATGGGTGATGCGCACCGTGCCCGAGCAGGCGCTTGTGTTGTCCGGGTCGAGGTCGATGACCGTGACCGGGTAGCGGTACCCCGCCGCGAGGGCGTACGTCCGCCCCGCCACGCCGGCGTGCGTGACGTGCCCGACGGAGACGCCCGCCCGCCGCGCGGCCCGCAGCCCTTGCACCCGAACGGAAAACTCGGCCGTCCCGTAAGCCGCCCAGTCCGCGTCGGCGAGGGCCGGACTCACGCCCTCGCCGGCCTCCTCGCCATCCGCACGCCCGTCGCCGTTGGTGTCGGGGGTGCCCGGAGCGCACCCGAGCGCGTACTCGTGGAAGTTGTCCAGCCCGTCTCCGTCCGCGTCCGCCGGGTCACGCCCTTCGGCGCCCCACCAGCAGTTCGTCCCGTCCCCGAGCGTCCACAGCGTCCGCAGCCCCCCGTCCCCGCCGCCGTCAAGGGGCCGCGCGTCGGCCCCCCCCCCGTCTGCGCGGGCGGGGTTTCTACGGTGTCCGTCCGCGGTGCGGCGTCCGTCCCGGCCTCGGCGGCGGTCTCCCCGCCCGCCGCCCGGTCCGCCCCGGACGGTTTCTGCGCGTCCAGCGTGCAGCAGACGAGCAGAGCGGCCGCCGACACGCGGAAAAGGGGAGGCCATGAGGCCCAGGCTCCGCGCACGCCGCGGAGGAATTCCCGGAGGTCGCCCCGTTCCAGACAGCGCACCGCAAACCACAGGGCGAAAGTCCCAAAGATCAGGATGGCATACAGAGCCCCGCCGCTGGTCCCGCCAGTAGCAGTCTCTCTACAGAAAAACGCTTGTGTCATCTATCGTCCTCGATGCCGCCCGTGCTCCGCAAGGCTGGAGGCTCCCGTACACTTTCGTGTAAGGGGGCAATCTCCGTAAAGTAAGCTTACAGTTTGCAGTCTTACAGTCGGTCAGTTGAGGTTCACCATGCCGTTGAAGCCCATGAAGGCGAGGGCCATGGTGCCGGCGATGATCAGCGCGATGCCGGGACCTTCC
>MWEJ01000411.1 GCA_002071025.1 Verrucomicrobia bacterium ADurb.Bin070
CGCTTCCCCAATCCACGAGCAATCAAGTCTAAACCCTCCGAGCCAACCTGCCTATCCTTGACCCACTGGCCGCCGGCGAGTCATGGCGGTCTCGGACCACCCTGGCCGCCGCGATGGGTCAACTCCAAACCGGCGCCATCACCCTCGATCAAGACGTGACCGTAATCGATGCCCGCGAAGCGGAGGCTTGCCTCAGACGCGAGTTCAAGGGCGTGGCGGCGGGCCGGGACGCGGAGCGTGCTGCTGCCGAGTTCCTCGAACGGAGAATCAAGATCAAGGATGACGTCCCCATGGTCGAGGATTTCCCCCTGGCCCCCGAGGAGGAGACTCCTGACTTCCGGGACCTGGCGAACACGCTGCAGTTGCGTTGCCTTCGGGCTTTCGAGCATTGGCGCGGCAACACGCAATTGACCTTGACGGAGATCATTGTGCGGATCTTCGGAGAGGGCACGCAAGCGCCCGAGGTGCAGGGGAAGTGCACCTGAGCGTCGCTACGCTCCGAACCTATCCGGAAAGCGCCGGAACAGGTGTCCGGAATGGAACGGAATGGCTGTCCGGATTGGGCGGAATACGCAACAGGGCGAGAATTGCGGGAATGTGCGGGCTACAGGTACTCCATGTGACCGCTCATATCTTCGGCCGTCTTGGAGCGTATGAATCGCGCCACCCGCCGTATCTTCTCTCGCGTCGAGCAGTGTTGGTCCGGAAGGACGACGATGCCGCAATGGCGGAGACCTTTCGATAGATACTCGCCATGCAGGCGCGCAAAATCGCGGACATTGAACGTGTAGAGCACGCGTTCTTGCTCGGTTGCCCAGGCCAATTGGTCGGCGTCGGCGACGCCAAGGTGACCGGTTTCCGCCGTCGTCACGACGTCGATGCCTCTGGCGCGCAAGGCGACGATGACGGCGCCCTCGGAGGCGTCTTCGTCAACGTACAAGCGTATTTCGCTCATTGACTGCCGCCGGGCGCCGACATGTCGTCGTAGAGCTTGGCGTCAGCCGCAAGCTCGATCTCGATCTGTTCGCGATTCGCGTGGTAGTAGGCAAGAGCCGCGTAGACGTGGCCGAGGGCGAGATGCGGGTACGCCTGCACAATATCCTCCGCGGTGTGGCCCTGTTTGTAGAGGGTCGCAATTCTGTGCACGGTGATGCGCGTCCCGTCGATTCGAATCCGCCCGCCGCAGACGGTGGGCGTCCTGACGAGCATAGAGTCGAGAGTAGTGGACATGGCTTCTGCTCCCGGGGGCCACGTGGCCTTACCACAGTAGTGACCTTACACGCCCGCGGATAGCGCGTCAAGCATGTGCTGTTCCTCCTGAGAATTCCGTCCGCGGTGAAGACTTCCTTCATGCCGTGAGAATGTGACGGGTGTCCCTCCTGTCCCTCCCGAAAACCCCATCCGGTGCCGATGGTGCTGCTCAGGTCGGCAGAATCCGACGCGGAAGCGGCCGGGTCCAGGGCGCCGACGTGGGAAAACCTACGCGGAGGCATCAGGCCGTTGGAGTTCGGCCTGCGCCGGCGACCAGTTTCGCGGGTCAGCGCGTGGTGCTTGCGGAGTTCCTTGCCTGCGGAGACCTCGCGCGCGGGTTCGCGCGATTCAGATGTCCGGACTGCCGGCTGGAGCACCTGGTCCCGTTTTCGTGCCAACGGAAGCTGTGCCCGTCGTGCGAGGCGGAGGGCCGAGTGGTGGGCGCACGTGGTCGAGGAGGTGCTGCCGGATCTCGCGTTCCGGCAGTTGGTGTTCACGGTGCCGCGGGTGCTCAGGGGCGGGTTCATAAGGGAGCGGCGGCTGCTGGGGGGTGCGCAGGGCGTACGACGTGACGCGGCGGTTCCTGACGGCGCAGTTCCCGGGCGTGACGCGCGCCGTGCCGTACTTCGTGGGGGCGGTGGAGACCTGGGGTTCGGTCGTCAATCTTCATCCGCATGCTCACGCGCTGTGCTCCGAGGGCGTGGTGGACAGAGAGGGGAAGTTCCCCGCCTTGCCGGCGGGGTTCGGCAGGAGGCCGCTCGGGGAGTTCTTCAGGCATGCGGTGCTGGTGGTGCTGGTCGAGCGGGAGTGGGACTTGGGCGCGTGAGGGCGGCGAGGCGGGGCGCGAACGAGCGCCGACACCGGCCGTGCGGGAGCGCAGGGCCGGCGGCGGAGAGGTGCGCGCGGCGCCGGGGCGAAACGCGGAGCGCGAAGGGTTCGGGCCGATCAGGCGGGCCGGTGCCGCTGGCAAGCCCGGCGCGCTCCCCGCGCGGAGTGCGCGCCGGCTCGCCCGCGGCGGTTTCGGGGCGCCTGCGTGTGTTGCTTGATGCCCGGCGGCGTTTCAATTAGCATCGTCGATGATGGAAACGACAACGAGAAGCCGTATGGGTCCGATAATCATTGCCGTTTTGGCAATCTTGGTCCCGTCTTTCGTTGTTCCTGTGCAGCGAGAAATGGGATGGATCGATGCCGTTACGGCATCAAAAAAACGACAAACATACGTGACGTTTGGATTTGATATGCAACCGCTCATGAAGACGACACCGACAATTGAAACATCACCGTTAGCCGACTGGCTGGTCCAACGAGAGGGCAAAATAGAATTTGACTGGCGGCATGTCAATGGAACCCTGAAGACGATTTGGGGTAAACCCGTTGGATATGGCCATGATCGGTCCCCACCAATTTACCCTTTGTACGGGGACTTGATGAAAGACTTCGTTAGTTTGTCTTCAGACGAAGACCTTCTACACTTTGTCGAAATCATGAGACACGGCAGCGAAGAAGAACAAGAAGCCGAAGTAAATGCAGCTATTCAAAAAGCATTGTCTCACGTCGACTAAAATAGTTTTTCGTCCCCAATACTGCACCAAACAACCCCGCCAACAACGCCCACGCTCCCGGCTCGGGCACCGATGCCCACGCTGCTCCAGCGGTCCAATTCGCCGACATTATCGCCGCGTTTAAATCGTTTACCATGCTGTCGTCGTTAAAATTGCCGTCGGACCAGTTGCCGCTTTGCAGCCAGTTGGCCGCCAACACCGCGGTGTCGTCTGCCTGCGCGTCGTAATCGTTGTATTGTGGATCCACCATGGATCTCTGGGCAGCCTCCCCCAACCTATGGAGAGGACAGCCTTGGTCGTCGCGCTGCCGCGAGAACCGCGTGAGGCCTACGTATCATGTGGCATGGATGAGTGAACCAGCGTAAGCGTCCGGCGAAGTCCATCTGGCGCGCCGGCTGCCTGACGGCATAATTGTCATCATCCCCAACTTCTTGCCGGATAATTCCGCAAGCGGGATGGCCACGGGGACCGGTTTTCGTTTGCTGA
>MWEJ01000412.1 GCA_002071025.1 Verrucomicrobia bacterium ADurb.Bin070
GCGTGGACCCGTTATTCGGGCGGCTCGTTCGTGATGAGCGGCGGCACGGTCAGCACCGCGCGGTTCGCCATGGGCTACCCCGACAATGTCATTGATCTACACGGGGGAGAGCTGAATCTCGGCGCGGGCGGGATCATCTCGACCACAAACCAGCAGGGATCGGTCCGGCTGGGCGGCGTCGCGCTGCGGGCGGCGGCGAACTGGTCGTCATCGCTCAACATGGAACTAAGCGGCGAGAACGGTCCGACGGTGCTCGACACGCAGGGGCGTACTGTGACCTTGAGCGGTGCGCTCTCCGGCTTGGGCGGGCTGGTCAAAACCGGCTCCGGAACCCTGACGCTGTCCGGCGCGACCAATACCTTTGCCGGACCGCTCGTGGTGTCGGGGGGGACACTGGTTTGCGGGGCTACGTCGGTTTTCAACGGTGTGACCGACCTGGTCGTCACGAATGGCACGCTGAATGTTGACGGTGACGTGCTCTCGAGCGGTATGACCGTGCGCGTGGGCGGGACGGGTGCCCTGCTGGTGGCCGCGGGCAAGGAACTGGTGGTTGAACGGCTCTATTTGAACAACACCCTGCGACCGGCCGGCAGCTATACCTTTGGCGAAGGCACGGTCACCGTGTTTCCGTACGCCGGGATCGTCTGGACCGGCGGGGCCCATGACGGGGCGTTGTGGTCCACGCTGGGCAATTGGGCCAACACGGCCAGCGTGCCGAACGGTTCGGACGTTCAACTGGATCTGGGCTTTTCGCAGTTCGAGGCTTCGGACCAGATCGTGCTAGACGTGACGCCCGGCGTGGCCTTGGCAGGGTTGACGTTTGATCAAGGCGCGCCGGGCTGCACGCTAACGGTCACCTGTCCGGGGGCGGTGACGAACACGCTCACCTTTGCTGCGGACGGGACGGTGTGCGTGGCAGAGGGGCAGACACTGGTGCTTGATACGGACGTCTTCATGAACGGGCATCTCTTCAAAACCGGTCTGGGCACATTGGTTTTGGATCGGAACGTCGCCTCGGCCAGTGCGGCCGGGGATTTCCGGCTCTACATCCGGGAAGGTCGCGTGGTGAACCGCGGGTCGATCAGCCGGATGGCCGTACAGCCAGCCAACGCCTCGCGTCTGGTGCCGCCGCCCGAGTATGTGCAGGAGGGATCTCGCGCCGTGATGCAGAACCGCGTGTTTGCGCTGCCGGGTTACTGGACCGGTGTCAACGCGGAGCGGGGCGTGTTCGTGCAGCGGGGGGGCGTGGTTGACCTCACGACACCCTCCGTCCAATTCTTCAACGTGGGTGTCGGCTTCATGATCGCGGGCGGTAGCGGCACCGAGGGACGCTATGTGCTGGAGGGCGGTGAACTGATCACCTGCCCGACATGGCCCGCCTATGTGTCAGGTAACTATGCGCGCGGTGTCTTCTGCCAGAGCGGCGGTACTTCTACGTTCTATGGTTTAACCCTAAGCATGCCGTCGAGCACAGGCTTCGGCGGGGTGCTGCTCTCCAACGGGACGTTGCGCGTTAACAGCACGGTCGCCAAAGGAGACGGCAACGGGAGCGTCGAACTCAGCGGCGGGCGCGTCGAGATGTTGGCCAACGGGGCGGTCTTCGCGCAAGACGTGCCGGTCACTTTGGCGACCGGACCGCTCGGTGGCGTGGCGTTTGCGCAGGCGCAGGCGAACCACACGAGCACTCTGCCGGGTACGCTGTCCGGCAGTGGCGGCCTGGTGCAGGAGGGCCCCGGCACGCTGGCGCTGAATGGCGTGAACGCCTTCGACGGGAGCGTGACGGTCAAAGGCGGAACACTGCTGGTCAGCACGCCGCTCCAGAACACGGCGGATCTGTATGTGGACGGCGGCCGGCTGGAGCTGTTGGCGGAGGTGCCCAGCCTCACCAACCTGTCGGTCCGCGCGGCGGGCTCGACGGTGCGGATCGATCATGCCGCGAGGCCCTTCCCGGAGGGGCTTACGCTGAGCCTGTCGCAGGGACTGGTGACCGATCTGGACTTCGACGGCATCGAGGATGTCGATCGGTTGGTCCTGAACGGCGAGGCCAAGTCGCCCGGGCTTTACGGCGGTGTGGCATCGCAAGCGCCCGCCAGCCCTTCGTCGGCTTATTTCACGGGAACCGGTACTTTGCGCGTGCTGTACGGCCCTGCACCTCGGGGGACAATGATACTGCTCAAGTAAAGTGTAGGCTCGGCCAACCATATGCAATTTATTAGTGAAGACTAAAGAGAAAAGGATGAAGTTGATCCCAATCATGAAGAACGGAACAAACGCTCAAGTCCGCGTCCGCGCGGTGTGTTTGACCACTGCCCTGGCGGTATGCTGTTTCTGGTCGGCTCTGGCTCAGGAGGTTCCCGTGCGGGCACTCGAACTGCCGCCGGGGCCGGACAACCCGCGCAACAGCGAAGGGGCGTTTGTCACGCTCAAGGACGGGCGCGTTCTTTTCGTCTACTCTCATTACACGGCGGGCAGCGGCGGCGATCATGACCCTGCGCATCTGGCCGGGCGCTATTCGTCCGACGGCGGCTTGACATGGACGCGGGAGGACCGGGTGATCGTGCCGAACGAGGGCGGCATGAACGTGATGTCGGTCAGCCTGCTGCGCCTGCAAAGCGGCGGGATCGCGCTTTTCTACCTGCTCAAGAACAGCGAGCAGGATTGCCGCCCGGTGATGAGGCTTTCGCAAGATGAGGGCGAGACCTGGGGCGAACCGGTGATGTGCATCACGGACGAGGTCGGTTACTATGTGCTGAACAACGACCGCGCGATCCAGCTCACAAGCGGACGTCTGGTGTTGCCGGTGTGTCTGCACTGGCCGCAGGGAGCGCCCAAAGCGGACTGGCTGGGTACGCTGATGTGTTATCTGTCGGACGATAACGGCAAAACGTGGCGCCGCAGCAAGACTGCGCAAAAGACTTTTGACCCTGCTGGCAAGCGCGTGACCACGCAAGAGCCGGGCGTGGTGGAGCTGAAGGACGGGCGGGTGATGATGTTCATCCGTGCCAGCGGCGGTTGCCAATACCTCTCGTACTCCTCGGACGGGGGCGACACGTGGAGCGCGCCGGTGCCTTCGGAGATCAAATCGCCTGTATCGCCGGCCACGATCAAGCGGCTGCCCTCGACCGGCGACTTGCTGCTGGTCTGGAACGACCACGACGGCATTCCTGCGAACCTGAGTGCACGGCGCGTGCCGCTGAGCACGGCAATCTCGAAGGACGACGGCAAGACGTGGCAGAACGTCAAGGTGCTGGAAGGCAATCCCCAGGGCCATTACTGCTACATCGCGATC
>MWEJ01000413.1 GCA_002071025.1 Verrucomicrobia bacterium ADurb.Bin070
TCGAACCTGTGACTTCTACCGTGTGAAAGTAGCGCTCTAACCAACTGAGCTAAGCGCCCGCACCGTCAGAAAACGGGTGTACTTATATCATTGCGGGACTCGCTGTGTCAAGCGGCAGCACCAAAAAAATCACTCTGCCGCAGGCCGTGGAACGGCAGAACCGCGAGCTGCAGCAAGCGGACAACTGGTCTCGGCCGCCATGTAGTCGCCGGTGGCGGCATAGGCGCGTGCACGGCAGCCGCCGCATCCTTGGCTGAAGCCGCAGGTGCCGCACGCGCCGCCATAGCGGTCGGGCTGACGCAGATCGTTGAAGACCGGCGAGGTCTCATACGCGCGGCGGAAATCAAACCCGTGCTGACGCAGATCGCCGCTGGGCACATCAAGGAAGCCGCACGGCTGCAGGATGCCGGTGTGGGAGATGAAGACAAAGCCGCGTCCGCCCATGCAGCCGGCCGGCGGCTGGCCGGGCCTGCCCAGCGCGTGCCACATGCGCACGGCTTGCGGCGCGCAGGTTTCACGCACGCGGATCGGGCCTTGACGGTCCATCTCGAAGGCCCAGCGCAAGACGGCTTCTGCCTCGTCGGCGGGCAGCGCAAGGTCGCGCAGACCGGCGCCGCGCCCGACCGGCACCAGAAAGAAGAGGTCGAGCGTGCGCGCGCCGCGCGCGATCGCTTGCTCGCGGATGGCCGGCAGCGCGTCGCGATTGAGTCGCGAGACCGTGGTGTTCACCTGAAAGGCCATGCCGATCTCTTGCGCGATGCGCATGGCGCGCGTCACGTTGTCGAACGCTCCGGCGACGCCGCGAAAGGCGTCATGGTCGGCGGCGCAGGCGCCGTCGAGGCTGAAGCTGCATGCCGTGACGCCGGCGTCTTGCAGGGCCAGCAGCCGGTCGCGGGTGACCAGCGTGCCGCACGGTGCCATGACTGAACGAAGGCCGCGCGCCGCGGCGGCGCGAACGAGGTCGAGAATGTCGGGCCGCGCCATCGGCTCTCCGCCGGTCCAGATGATCATCGGCCGACCGAACGCAGCGAGGGAATCCAGTACGCGCAGGCACTCGCCGGTCGTCAGCTCATGGTCGTACGCGCGGTCTTGGGCACCGGCGCGGCAGTGGCGGCATGCCAACGGGCAGCGGCGCGTGACTTCCCATGCCACGACGCGGGGCATGGCGTCGGTGGCAGTCGTAACGGTCGGAGTGTGGGCGCGGGCGTTCTTCATGAGAGAGGGTGGGCGATTTCGTCGTCAGTCAAATAACAGGCCGGGTCCACGCCCCAGAGGTCGCCGGTGGCGGCTTCGGCTCGCGCGCGGAAGTTGCCGCCGCAGACGTCAAGAAAGCGGCAGGTCACGCAGCGTCCGGTGACGTGCTGTTTTTTGGCTCGCAACTGCGCGAGCAGGCTGTCCGGCGCGGGCTCGCCCCAGATTCTGCTGAAGGGGGTTTGCCGCACGTTGCCGACCGGTTTGTTGCGCCAGAACTGGTCCGGGTAAACGGTGCCGTCCCAACTGACGCAGCCGATGCCGTGGCCCGTGCTGTTGCCGCCGTTCATACGAAGAAGCGTCATCACTTCGTCGGCGCGCGGATTTTCTTCGCGCTGCATGCGCAGATAGAGGTAGGGGCCGTCGCAATGGTTGTCCACGGTGAGCACTTCCACCGGGAAACCGCGCGCGTGCAGCCGCGCGGTACGTTCGATGATCAGATCCAGCGTGGCGCGGCGTTGCTCGGGCGCGAGGTCATGCGAAGCGAGTCCGGCGCCGCGGCCGCAGTAAACCAAGTGGTAGAGGCAGATGCGCGGGATACGTTCGGCCTCCATCAAATCAAAGATCGCAGGGATGTCGGCGATGTTGTCGCGGGTCATGGTCACGCGCAGGCCAACCTTGATGCCCGCTTCTCGGCAGGCGCGGATGCCGGCCACGGAACGACGGAACGCGCCGGGGCAGACACGGAATCGGTCGTGCGTGGCCTCGCTGCCGTCAATGCTGATTCCGACATAGGAGACACCGATCGCCTGAATCTGCGAGGCGAGCGCGGCGTCGATCAGGGTGCCGTTCGTCGAGAAGACGACGCGCAGACCCTTGCCGACGGCGTGGCGCGCAAGATCCAGAATGTCGGGCCGGATAAAGGGCTCGCCACCCGAGAAGAGCAGGACGGGGCATCCGAAGGCGGCCAGGTCATCGATCAAAGCCAGCGCCTCGCCGGTGTTCAGCTCATCGGGGGTTCCCTGAGTTGCGGCATAGCAGTGTGTGCAGGCCAGATTGCAGGCGGACGTGACGTTCCAAACCACGACCGGTTTCTTGTCGACAGAAAACTGCAGCAGGTGGCTGGGCAGCTTGGCGGAGTGACGTCCGTAGCGCAGCGGATCCGACACTTCGACCTGTCCCATATAAAGCTTGGATATTCCGATCATGGATTCACCTTGTTATCGCTGGGGTTGAGGGTGCGGGGCCGGCGACACGTGCATCGGGCGTGTCGCGTGTCAGGGGCTCCCGCACGGAGAAAGTCACGGGCGCGGAACTCACGGCCAGGCCGTTCGAAGTCGTGGCTGCGGCCCAAAGCGTGTAGCTGCCGGCGCTGAGGCGCGATTGCGGCGGGCCCTTTTCAACGGCGGCCGAACAGACTGGGGCCGCCGCGATGCCGAGGCGTTTGTGATCGAGAAACAGCGTGAGGCTGCTGATGCCCGCAGCGGCATCCGCCTCAGCCCGCGCGGCCACAAAAGCGGGACCCTCGATCACGCTGCCCGACACGGGCGCCGTAACGCGCACGTGCGGGACCGGCGTGCCGTCGGCGGAGACGCGGAACGCAACATCAAAACTTTTGTCATGGTACCGGAGGTCGGCCGAGGTCGTGGATACGGTGACCAGCAGCGTGCCCTTCGCGTAGTCGTCGGCACATGGCGCAAGCTGCACGGGGCTGCCGCCGTCATGGTCGGGAGAGAAATAGATCTCTTGCGTGAAGCGGCCGTTCTGCGCGATGCGCGCATGCACGATCTCGCACGGGCGCGCGGTCGGGCGCAGCATCACCGTATAGCCGGTACGTGGCGAGACCGCCATCCGGTCGAAAACAAATGCCCCTGGGGGCCGGTCGTCGAAATTGAGCAGGAAGGGGCGCAAATCGTTGGCGCCATCGACGCTTTTGTCTTCAGACTGCACGCTGGCCATGACATGGAAGAAGAGCGACGGGGCGTTGGTGGCCGGAAGGATGCGGACGGTCTGTTCAATATTGAAGTTTTCCGGCGTGAAGATCAGCGATTCGCGCGAGAGTTGGGCGATGCCCGGGATGTCGGTGGCGCAGAACAC
>MWEJ01000414.1 GCA_002071025.1 Verrucomicrobia bacterium ADurb.Bin070
GGTGCGCGGGCCGGTCAAGGTGGCCGCGCACCTGGTCTTCGGCCTGATGGTCATCGCCGCCGAGCAGATCCTCAGACTGATTGTCTGACCCGCGCCGGACACCGCGCTGAAGCTCCAGAATGACTCCACAGAAGCAGCTTGGGGACGGGCGGAGGTGTTATACATATAAACATTATCAATTTATCCCAAAATAGAAATACGGTCATCATTGCATAGAACGGCCGTCAAACAGGCATTTTCTCCTTCCAAAACCCCTCGCGATGGCCGCCGTAGGCGGAGATCGCGAGGGGTTTTGCAAGAGCCTCTTCGTTCACTGGGGGGACAGGCTTCCAGCCTGTCATTCACATGTACAGGCAGGATGCCTGTACTCCCAGTGTCCGCGTTAAGAGCGGATGGACGGTGAACCGTTCTTCAAGGCGCTCACTCAAGGCTGCGGTCTCGCCAAGACCTCCCGTAAACCCGAAACCCGACTTCTCGGTGCCTTCTAATCTCTGTGGTTACACCACAATTTTAAGCCCGAAAACCGAAATCTCAACAGCAAGTGAATCGGGGGTGCGCCCCCCCCGTCACCAACCGATTACGCAAGGTTTGCTTCCGACACGATACACTTGGTATAGTCATCACCTGAATCATGGATGGGGGGAAAGATGATGCATCAGGCATATTGTTGGTTTTTTGTGTGCGTGGCGGCGTCGACGCTGGAAGCACAGGTCAATCTGCTGACCAACGGACATTTTGAGGCGGGCGAGAAATCGCCTGTGGGCTGGAGTCTCGGCAAAGCCGGCGGCGACTGGGTGCGTGAGGGCGGAATCGATGGCGGCGCGAGCGTGTCTGTCAGCGGCGACGGCACGGCCGACAACGCCTGGCTGTCGGACCCGGTGACGTTTCAGCCCAACCACCTCTACCGCTTTTCGTTTGTGGCGCGCGCCGAAGAAGCGGGCGGCGGAACTGCGGTCTGCGGGCCGTCGTTCGCAAACGTGGATCTTGGCGTGCCCGGCAAGACGTGGCGCCTCTACGAGCATGTCTTTGCAACACCGCTGCGCAAGGATCTTTTGACGGCACCGGTGCGTCTCGGTCAATGGCAGATGAAGGGGCGGGTTTTTTTCGATGCGGTGCGCCTTGCTCCGGTGCTGGCGGTTCACGCGCCGCTGGGTGAATCCGCTTTGGGAGAGGGCGAGCGGCGCGAAGGCCGTCGTTACCTGTTTGACGCGCAGCTTGGCGGAGACGGACGGAATCACAGCCGCCCGCTGCTGGCCTTCACGGCCGGGTTCAACAGCGACCGCTGGTGTTTCAGCGAGGGAAATTTTGTGACGTACCGCCATGACGGCGGTGGACAGTCGATGCTCAACGGCTCGCTCGAGGTGAGCAGCGGCTATTATGTGTCAGGCCGTCTGTCGATCGATGCGTCGAAAGACGGTAAAGAGTGGGAACACGTGGGGCAACTCACCAACAGCGGTACGGTGAAGATCGATTTGCCCGCCGCCCTTTTTCCGGCCGAGGCGCTCTGGGTGCGGTTGCGCGGCGTGAAGCCGCCCTGCAACCTGCAGGTGAACGGCTACCGCTTTGAAGGCGATGTCGAGGGCGAGCCGGTCACGCTCGCCGGGGCGACTCGATACATCGAAACGGAGATTCACCGGCCGCGCGTGCGCGTGCAGGTGCGGGGGCTGGGCGATGCCTTGCCGGGCGGAGCCAATCAAGTGGATCTGCGCGTGCAGAATGCGACCGGCGCACCCTTGGACGCGCAGGCGCGCGTGACCTTTTCGCGTCCGGGCGAGCCCCCCCACACCAATGCGGTGGCCGTGAATTTTCCCGGAGGCGGCGCCTTCGACATCCAGATCCCTTATGAGGTGCCGGGCGTCGGCCAGTGGCAGATGGCCGTCGAAGTGGGTGACGCCTTCACGGCGCGAAGCTCCGTCCATGTGCCGGAATTCTATGATGACAGCTACGGCGAACTGCTGCCGGTCAGCCATCCCGCGCTCAATCTCTGGCGCGCGTCCTCGGGCTGGAAGATTCCTGAATACCGCGCGCTGCCGCGGCAGATCGCCAAGGCGCTGTCGATGAGACTGGCCGCGAATGAGATGGAGGCGATGCAACTGGTGGTCGCGCCGAATGTCGCCCTCACGAATGTGTCGGTGACGGTGTCGGATCTGCGGTATGGCGCCCACGCGATCGCTTCGAACCGGATCCAGGTGCTGAGGGTCGGTTATGTGCCGGTGACCCGCAAGACCGACAGCACGGGGACGGCCGCGAATTGGCCGGATCCGCTGCTGCCGCAGACCGCGTCGACGATTCTGGCCGCCGGCCGCCATCACCCGTACTGGATCCGCGTCAAAGCGCCGCGCCAGACGGCGCCCGGCATCTATCGCGGTACGGTCACGGTTCAGGCGGACGGCGTGAGCGTGTCGGCAGGACTGAATGTCGAGGTCTACGGCTTTGCGCTGCCTGACACGCTGACCTGCGAAACCGCGTTCGGCTTCAATCCGTCAACCGTGTGGCGCTACCACGGCGTGCGCGAGCCGGAGCAGCGTCGCGCCGTGTTGGACGCCTATCTGCACGTGCTGGGCGAACATGGCATCTCGATCTACAATCCCGCGCCGATGGACGGCTGGAGCGTGAGCTGGACTGGCATGAATCCCTGGCAGGGCGGACGCCTCGTGACGGATGTGAAGAGCGAGGGGCAGGGTGCCCTGCAGGTGGTGGATGACAGCCCGCAGCGCAATGTGGGCGCACGGTACGCCCAAGCGGTCGCGTTGCCGGCGAAAGGATTCAAAATCGCGTTCACGCACCGCACCGACGTCCCGCACCCCTTCCTTTTTTCGATCAACTATCTGAAGGCGGACGGCAGTTGGATGCCGGGCTGCAACACGGACATCACCGTGAACGGCGCGCCGGAGTGGCAGCGCTTTGAAACGGCGCATGCCGCGTTCCCCGCCGAGGCCACGGCCTGTCAGTTCACGCTGTACGCGGCCGGATATCAGGAGCCCGGCGCGGCGACGGGCACGGTGTGGGTTGACGCGCTCTCCGTGACGGACGCAGAGACAGGCAAAGAGCTGGTTGCGGGCGGCGGGTTTGAGCCGGTGGACATCGCCGCCGTGGAGCCGGTCTTCGATTGGACACGCTGGGACGCCGCGATGGAGCGGGCGTTCGAGGTGCATCGGTTCAACACCTTTTCCATGCATGTGGACGGTCTCGGCGGCGGCACCTTCCATGAGCGGTACGAGCCGACCTTCATGGGCTATCCGGAAAGCGCGCCCGAGTACGACATCCTGCTCGGCAAATATCTGCGC
>MWEJ01000415.1 GCA_002071025.1 Verrucomicrobia bacterium ADurb.Bin070
TGGCGGCATGTGGCGCTGGTCTACGACGCGGCGGCCGGCGATCAGGCGCAGGGCGTCTGGCGCTGCTATCTGGACGGCGAGCTGCACGGCGCGGCGACCAACGGGCACGCGCGTTCCGGCACCACCGCCTCCGAATACTTCCATCTGGCCGGACGTGTCGGCAACGGCAGCACCTTCTGCGGGTATCTGGACTGTTGGCGCGTAAGCCAGGCCGCGCTTGCGCCCCACCAATTTCTTAACGCGACCGAAGGAGCGGCCGCCGCGACTGACGTGCTCGCGCTCTGGCCGCTGAACTCTGCGGACGGACTCTACCTCGACGCCACGGACATGACCGGGGCTTGGTCGTTCGGCACGTCGCTGACGGCTCTGCACAAGGTCACCGCCAGTGTGTCGCAGGCCGCTGCGCCGATCCCCAACCCGGATGCTTCGGCCGCGTTTCGTGGCGATCCCGCCGTCAACGCGGGCAGCTTGGTATTCAACACGCCGGCAGCCATCGCCAAGCGCGCGTATCTTGCTTCCGGCGAATACGGCGTGCGCGACACGCTTTGCTACACCAACAGCTTCACGCTGGAGGGTTGGTTCTACCGGACGCAGAATCCGGGCGGCTGGCAGCTTCTCTTTGCGTCGGGCACGGCGCCTTCGTTCAGCACGGGCGGCATGTCGCTCAACTTCACCTATCGGACAACCGGCTACGTGCTTTACGCGGGCGCGGCGACCCTTGTGAACGATGTGGCGTTCGGTAGCGGGTCGATCGACACCGAGCTGAATGTCTGGCGGCACGTGGCGCTGGTCTACGATGTGACCGTCGGCAAGGGGACCTGGTCGCTCTATGTGGACGGCACGCTCAAAGGCAGCATCGAAAACAACACAGTGCCGACCCGTTCCGTACCGGCTTACTTCTATATCGGCGGGCGCCCGTGGTCGGACAACGCGTTCAACGGCGCGATCGATACCGTGCGCCTGACGCGCGGCGTGCTCGCGCCGTCGCAGTTCCTCAATGCTGCAGGCGCGCCGCCGCCCGCTCCGCCCGCGCCCGCGACGGTCGCCTATTGGAAGCTGGATGACGACGGCGCCGCGCTCGATGCCGCCAGCCAGGTGGAGCCGCGCTACGGCTTCGCGCTGGATGCGTTCGCGCCCGCCGCTTCGGCGGCGCAGTTCAAGCGCTTTGTCCCGGTGCCGGACACGACGGTCGGCTTCATCGGCGACCCGCGCGCCAACGCCGGCTCGGCCGCCTGTGACGGCGCCGGTTACCTGTGCGTGCAGAATCTGGGCAACCGGGTCGAACTGGACCGCGCCTTCACGATCGAGGGCTGGATGTTCTGGAGCAACCAGACCGCCCACGCGGTGCAGACGATCGCGGGAACGCGCTTCGACGCGACGTACGGCTGGCGATTGGCGCTTGAGAAAAACGGTGCCTCGGCCGCCTTCCGTCTCTTCTGCCGCACGCCGACCCAGACGCCGCTGGCCGATGCGGTTTTTGCCTATGACGCCGCCGGCCTGGCCGGTGCGTGGCACCATCTGGCGCTGATCTTCACGCCCCGCCGCAACGACACTGGCACCTGGGAACTCTTCATCGACGGCGTATCGGCCGGTACGGTTAAAAACGCCTTTTATCCCGCCGTGCTTCACCAGAGCCACTGGCTCGCGCTGGGCGGGCAGGCCGGCGGTGGCGAGGCGTTCGACGGGCTGCTCGACTGCTGGCGCGTCTCGGAGGGCGCGCGGACGCCGGACACCTTCCTGTACCTGGGGTATGGCAAAGGGACGCTGCTGACGATTCAGTAAAAAAGGGATGACACATGAGAGGATTGACGACCATCGCGGCCGTGGCGGTCACGCTGTTCGGCCCGGCGCTGCTTCACGCGCAATCGCGCGACACGCCCCTGCCGGGGCCCGGCGCCGCGCTCATCGTACAGGGGCTTTACGAGACAGACTCGTTCAACGAAGGCGCGCGCCTTTTTTCGGACCGCGTGTACACGGTGGCAGAGTCGCCCGACTGGCTGCGCGGGCTGCCCTTCCTGCGCGCGAGCATCGAGGGCGGCCTTGCGGTGACGGTTGCGCGGGCCGGCGTGCTGACGGTGATCACTGCCGATCCGGCCGATCCGCTTGCCAAACATTCGCACAGCGCGCGTCTGGAGGCGTTGGGGTTCGTCTGGGTCAAGGCGCCGGCCGCCTTCCAGCTTTTCGGCACGTCACCTTTTGATGTCAGCCGCACCTATCAGAAACAGGTCGCGCAGGACGAGGCCTTCAGCTTTTCCAAGTGGACGGTGCTGGCCGGTTTCTCTGAGGCCGCCGGGCCGCCGCCGCCGTTCGACCTCCTGCCCGGACGCGGCGAGCGGCTTTACAATGGAATCGAACTCTCGACCAATTGGCCGCCGCGCACCGTGGATACGGCGGACTGGGCGCCGATGGCGGTGCCGTATCTGACCGCGCCGCCGGAAGTGATTCCCATCGATGTGGGCCGGCAGTTGTTCGTGGATGATTTCCTGATCGCGACCAGCACATTGCAGCGCGTCTTCGGCATGCCCGAGAAATATGCCGGGAACCCGGTGCTGCGCCCGGAGACCGAGCTGGAACTGAACGGCAGCCGGAACGCCGCAGCCGTGCCGAAGGGCGGCGGGCTCTGGTGGGATCCCTATGAACGGCTGTTCAAGCTCTGGTACGAGGCCGGCTGGATCCACACCATCTGCTACGCCACCAGCACCAACGGTCTGGATTGGGAGCGGCCGGAGCTGGATGTGGTGCCGGGAACCAATCAGGTGCTGCCGCCGGATTTGACGCCCGACTCGTGGACCGTGGTGCCCGATTGGGAGGCGGCCGATCCGCAGCAGCGCTACAAGATGTTCATGCGCGGGCCGGGCGGGACAATCCCCGGCGTAAGCATGACCTCGGCGGACGGCATCCACTGGATCAATCGCGTGATCACCGGCGGCACCGGCGACCGCAGTTCGATGTTCTACAATCCTTTTCGTCGTAAATGGGTTTACAGCCTGCGGGCCGGTTGGCGCGGACGGTCGCGCGACTACCGCGAGTGCGACAATTTCCTGCGCGGTGCCTCCTGGCGCGCGGCGGACACCGTGCGCTGGCTGGCGGTGGATGAAGAGGATCCCAAAGACCCGGTGATCCAGCGCGTGCCGCAGCTCTACAACTTCGACGCGGTCGCCTACGAGAGCCTCATGCTGGGCGCGTTCGAGATTCATCACGGGCCGGAGAACGGCGACTGCATGAAGGTCGGCTTGCCGAAGATCACGGAGCTGAATTTCGCCTACAGCCGCGACGG
>MWEJ01000416.1 GCA_002071025.1 Verrucomicrobia bacterium ADurb.Bin070
CGGTGACTGCCTGCGCTGCCTCAACGCCGATACCGGTCAGGAACGCTGGGAACATCTGTACGCCGTCAAGACCAAGCGCAATCACGGCATTTCACGCACCGTGGCCGCCACAGACGGCGAGGCCGTGGTCTCGATCGGGCCGCAGTGCCATGTGCTTTGCCTGGGCGCGCGCGACGGGGCCTACCGGTGGGGCGTCAGCCTGCCCCGGCGTTATGGCACCAAGGTTCCGCTCTGGTACACCGGCCAGTGCCCGTTGATCGACAGCGGGCTCGCGATCCTTGCGCCGGCCGGCACGAACGTGCTGTTTGCCGGCCTCGACCTCAAAAGCGGAGAGACTGTTTTTGAGACGCCCAATCCCGGCGGGCTCGTCATGTCGCACGCTTCAATCATGGTGTTGACGGTGGACGGGGTACGCCAGTACGTCTATGCGGCGCTGGGCGGCATCGTGGGCGTGGCGGCGGACGGCGAGGCGCGCGGCCGCCTGCTGTGGCGCGCAGACGCCTTTAATCCCAGCGTGATCGCGCCTTCGCCGGTGCCGTTGAGCGAGGGCCGCTTTTTCATGACGGCAGGATACGGCTCGGGCGGCGCGATGTTCCGCGTGTCGCGCGCCGGCGAGGCGTGGCGCGTCGAGCTGCTCTTCAAGACCGACCGCAAGCAGTTCGCGAGCGAACAGCAGACCCCGGTGTTTCATGACGGGCGACTTTATACGGTGCTGCCCAGCGACGGCGGCGGGGATCGCCAGCAGTTCGTCTGCATGACGCCAAAGGGCGAACGTCTGTGGGCCAGCGGCCCGGCAAACACCTTCGGGCTGGGACCTTATGTCTTGACGCCGGATGGGCTCGCCGTGCTGCTGGATGATGTCGGCACCCTCTCGCTCGCGCGCGTCGGGCCGGACGGTTTCCGCGTGTTGGCGCGGCACGAACTCATGGGGCGCAAAGGCCGCGACGCCTGGGGCCCGATGATTCTGGTCAACGGCCGCCTCTTCTTGCGCGACAGCGCGCGGCTCTACTGCCTCGACCTCGGCGGCTCGTGATGTCTGCAGGCACAAAGTGAAAAACGGGTCAATCAAGGAGTATCCTATGGCATCGGCAATCATGGATCAGTTGCTGGCTGACATCAAAACAGCCATGAAGGCGCAAGACGGCGAGACCGTGATGACTTTACGCACCCTGAATGCGGCGATCAAAGACCAGACGGTCAACGCCGGCATTGAAGTGACGGACGATGTCGTCACGGCGGTGATCAACAAGGCGATCAAGCAGCGGGCCGATGCAATTGAACAGTTCGCGGCGGCCGGGCGTCAGGATCTCGTGGACAAAGAGCAGAAGCAGATGGAACTGTGCCGAAACTATCAGCCCAAGCAGATGGACCGTGCTGAAATCGAGGTGTTGGTGCGCGCGTGCATCACCGAAAGCGGCGCTACCGGCAAAAAGGAGATGGGCAAGGTGATGCACCTGCTCATGCCGCAGGTGAAAGGCCGCGCAGACGGCAAACTCGTGAACCAGGTCGTGCTTTCCCTGCTCCCGTGAAGCCAGCGGCGGATCAGAAAAGTTCCTGTTGTTGATAGGGCGTGGCTAGCGGCACGTCTGCGGCTTTTGGCGCGGCGCGCGGCGTGTCAGGCGCGTTCGCGGCGGACGCCGTGCCCGCGAGCAGGGCGAGCAGGCCGGCCTCGTCGATCACCGTCGTGCCCAGACTGCGCGCTTTGCTGATTTTGGTCGCGCCGACGTTCTCGCCCGCCACCAGATAACGCGTCTGCTTGGTGACAGCATCCTGCACAATGCCGCCGGCAGCTTTGATCTGTTCAGCCGTCAGCGCGCGCGGCTGGGTCAGGGTGCCGGTCAGAACAAACGTCATGCCCGCGAGAGGCGCATCAGCGGCCCGCTGCGGCCGGGCTTTGGCCTGCGGATCGATGCCCAACTCGCGCAGCCGCGCCAGATAGCGCTGGCCATAGTCGCTGGAAAAATAGGCCAGCACCGAGCGTGCGGCCTCGGTCTTGATCACGCTGCTGTAGAGCGGCGGCAGGGCAGAACCCGGGGTTTTGGCGGCAACGCCGGCCGCGACAAGCTGATCGCCGGTCACGCCGATTTCGCCGCACACGCGGTTGAAACGCGCCTGGCGCGCGTCGCGTTCTGCATCGTCCTTGGGGCGGTTGAGCGTGGAGCGCGGATTGACCGCCGCAGCCTCATCGTACAACTCGGCCAGTCGCAGCACCGCGTGCAGGATCGGCGACGCGGCGAGGTCGGAGAACCGGGCGTGCGCGGCGGCGATCTGTTCGGCCACCGTCACGCCAACATTCGGGATGCCGGTTGCAAAGAGCCAGCGGTCCAGCGGCAAGGTGCGCGCCGCGTCCAGGGCCTCCAGCGCGGTCTGCGCGTTCTTGCCGAACCGGCGCGTGCCGGAGGTTTCGTCGCCGATACGGAACGCTTCAAGCTGCGGCAGCGTGAGCGCAAAGAGGTCGAGCGGGTCCTGCACCAACTCTTGCGCCACAAGCGCTTCGGCGACTTTGCCGCCGATGGCGCGGATGTCGAGCGCGTCGCGCGAGGCAAAATGCTGCAGGCGGCAGACGCGCTGCGCCGGGCAGGCCGGGTTGATGCAGCGGTGGGCGACCTCTTCCGACTGACGCGCCACCGGGCCGCCGCATTCTGGGCAGGTCTCGGGCATCGTGAAGGCGCACTCCTCGCCGCTGCGCTTCTCGGTCAGCACGCTTTCGATCGCGGGGATCACGTCACCGGCCTTGACGACCCAGACGCGGTCGCCCACGCGGATGTCCTTGCGTGCGATTTCATCGGCATTGTGCAGCGTGGCGCGCGCGATTTCGGAGCCGGCGAGTAGGACCGGCTCCAGCTCGGCGACGGGTGTGAGCACGCCGGTGCGGCCCACCTGCACGGTGATCTTCCAGATGCGGGTTTCGGCCCGTTCGGGCTCGTATTTGAAGGCGCGCGCCCAGCGCGGCGACTTGGCGGTGCTGCCCAGACGTTCGTACAGGTCGCGGCGGTTGACCTTCACGACCGCGCCGTCGATCTCGAAAGGAAACGTGTGTCGCAGCGCTTCGAGTTCATCGATCGCGGCGAGCACTGCCTGGATGTCCACGCACAGGCGCAGCCACGGGGGGGTGCGGAATCCCCAGCCGGCCAACCGCTGCAAGAGGCCGCTGTGCGTGGGGAACGTGGCGCCTTTGACGGCGCCGGTCGCGTAGAGCACGGCGTCCAGCGGACGGCGGGCGACTTCGCGCGGGTCGAGCTGCTTGAGCGAGCCGGCG
>MWEJ01000417.1 GCA_002071025.1 Verrucomicrobia bacterium ADurb.Bin070
GCGGAATCCTTGACGTTGTGGCCCAGCACCACGGCCGCCAGCTCGCAACCGCGGTCCTTGGCCAGGCGGCGGCCGGTGGCCAGCAGCTCGTACGCCACCTCCTGCACCTTGCCGTGGTGCTGCTCGGCAAAGACCCAGATGCCCTTGAAGTCGCCGAGATCGGCTTTCTTGGTCTCGGCCTTGGCCGTCGAGGTGATCGCCTTGAACGGGCAGGCTTTGATACAGGCGTTGCAGGCGCGACACTCGTCCGGCTTCACCACCGCCAGCTTGCCCTCCATGAAAAGCGCGTCAAACGGGCACGCGGTGATGCACTTCTTGCAGCCGCGGCACTTCGCGGGATCAATGAAAATCGGTGCGTCTGCCATCATTATGCAACCCCCTTGTCCTGCAACAGTTTCACGATCGCGTCAACCGCCGCCGAAGGCTCCTCGCGGCCGTCCATGCGCACCCCGCCGGTCTTGACCGGCGGCGCGAAAATCTTAACCACCTTGGTGGGCGACCCTTCCAGCCCGCACATGGCCGCTTCCGCCTTCACCTCTTTCGCTCCCCAGCGCGGGATTTCGACCTTCTTGGCCTGCATCCAGCCGCTGAGCGTGGCGAAGCGCGGCGTCGAGGCCTCCTTGACGACGGTCATCACGGCGGGCATCTTCCCCTCGATCACGTCTACGCCCTCGTCCATCTGGGTCTCGACCGTATAGGTGTCGCCCTCGACCTTGATCGATTTGACATACGTGACGAGCGCGCAATCCAGAAACTCCGAGACGCCAGGCCCCACCTGCGCGGTGTCGCCGTCGATCGCCTGCTTGCCGAAGAGTACCAGATCGGGCCGCGCGTTGACCTTCTTGATCGCCTGCGAAATCGCATACGACGTGGCCAGCGTGTCCGCGCCGGCAAAGGCGCGGTCAGTCAGCAGCACCACATCGTCGGCGCCGCGGGCCATGGCCTCGCGCAGCACGACTTCCGCCTGCGGCGGCCCCATCGAGATGACCGTGACGCGCGCGCCGTGGGCATCCTTCAGCTTGAGCGCTTCTTCCAGCGCGAATTCATCGAAGGGATTGATAATGCTTTCCACCCCTTCGCGCATCAGCGTATTGGTTTCCGGATTAATGCGGACGTTCGTCGTATCCGGGACCTGTTTGACACAGACAACAATGTGCATGGCTCTCCCCCGTACTTGGCCTGGTTGCGGGCCTTCCACCCAGTTCAGCGTGGTCATTAAAGCACAATTCCATCCCTGCGTCATGTCCACCATTCGGTTGTATTTCAGGGTTACGGGCTTGACGCCCCACCCGGCGCGATCTACATTTTCCGCGATGCTGCGAAAGAGAGGTGAGATGCGCAACAGGTTTTTTGCTGACAAGCCCCATGTGCCCGGACACGCCGTGAGCAGCGGACACTGCGTGGCCTGCGGCCGGCAGGCGGAACGGAACGCCTGCGTATGCCCCTATTGCGGCGAACGGGTCTGGCGCCCCTGGCTCTGGCACGCGGCCCGCTGCGGTGTGCTGCTGCTGCCGCCCGCGCTGCTGGTCGGCGCGGCGTTCCGGCTGACGGCTGAGCCCGGCTGGCACGCGCTCTTCAGCCGCCTGCGCGCGGCACCGCCTGCCGCGATTTGGCTCGCAGCATCCGCGCTGGGCCTGCTCGCGCTGCCGGCCGATACGGACGGCAGCGTGGCGGGCACAGACGGCGACCTGCGCCGGCAACAGGTTGAAGCCTTGCTCGGCGGCGCAGCCCAGGCGCTGTATACCGTGACCGGTGCCGTCCTGCTCGCCGCCGCACCGCGCCCGTCTCTGCCTGTCTTGCTGTTGGCCGTGCCGCTCTTCGCCGGCGCCGCATTCCTGCCGTTCTTCCTGCGCATCCCGCGGCCCCGGCCCGCCGCCGCCGCGGCACTGGCGGCGGCGGCCGCTGCCAGCATACTTTAGTACACAGGTGTTTTTTGACGCCACCCCGTGATTAGGCGACAAAGCAATTGACACAACTCATTGATTACCAAGCCGATACGTAATAGTTAAAAAAATCAACGCCCCCCATTGACAAAACCGGGGTGCATCACGTATGATACACCCTGTTCAAACAACCTCCCCCAGGTTGTTGGACTGTGTAACCTAGTGCGACACATTCCCCCGTGATCGCGGATACAGGTTCCCCCCTGTATGGTTACGACAAAATTATATATGTCCTCCCTGGCGGCGGGTAAGAGCGTGAGTTCTTATCCGCCGTTTTTTTATCGCCAGCGCTTGTGCGCCCAGAGGTACTGTTCGGGATAGCGGCGAATCACAGTCTCAAGGCGCTGGTTGATCACCGTGAGCAGATCAGCGACATCGCGCTCTCTGTCGCCCGTTGCGGTGAAGCGGATCGGCTCGCCCGTGACCATGCGATACCGGAAGGCGCCGTCGCGGATGAAGGCACCGACCAAAATCGGCGCGCCGGTCTTGAGGTGCAGACGTGCGGGCGAGGTGTGCGTGGAGGCCGGATGCCCCATAAAATCAACCATCACGCCTTGTTTTTTGCCGGCGTGCTGGTCCATGACCAGCGTCATCGCCGCGCCGGTCTGCCTCCACTGGCGCAACACGCTGGGCGCAAAGCCCATTTTCTTGGGCACGATCGTGATCGCGCCGCGGAAGTGCCGCTCTTTAAGAAAGCGTTCGACAAAGGGATTGTTCATCTTGCGTGCCACCGCGATCATCGGGCGGGTGAAGGCGATGATCGTCACGGCCGCCTCCCACACGCCGTGATGGCCGGAGAGGATCATGATCGGCACGTCCGGGCGTTCCAGTAACAGCTCGAAGGCTTCGGCCGGGCCATCGAAGACGATGTGTTCGCGCCAGTTCTGAGCCGTCACCACCTGCCCCACCTTGAGCGCCTCGAAGAGGTGGCCGGCCAGATGGCCGAAGGCGCGCCGCGCGATGCGGTCTGCCTCCGCCGGATCTGCGGTGACACGGGCGCGCAGGATGTTGTCCACCGCAATGCGCCGCCGCGCGCGGAACAGCGGATAGGCGAGCGACGTGACGCCGGCACCGAGCGCATAGGCATGTCGCGCCGGCACCAGCCGATAGAGCAAATCCACCCCTCTCAAGGCGAGATATTCAAGGGTCCAGAGAAACAAACGGAGAGGCTTCATGCGTCGTGATTATTTCGAAAGTTCAGCCGACAGCTCGGCGGCCAGCGGTTTCAAGCGGCTTCGGATATGGGACGGCAGCAGCTCCTCGTCATCCAGCAGGTCGGAGACCAACATGGCCGCGTGGTCCAGTTT
>MWEJ01000418.1 GCA_002071025.1 Verrucomicrobia bacterium ADurb.Bin070
GGAAGCGCACCGTGCCGGGGCGCGCGATGTAGAGCGTGTGCGTCCAGCGGCCGCCGCGCCACGTTTGCGAGGTCAACTCCAGCGTGGCGACCTCGATCCCTTCGAGCATCTGCGTGTCGCGCAGCCGCCACGCGAAGGAGGTGTCCGCCTGCCGCACATACGTTTCCAGCGCACCCGCGTCGGCGCGGGCCGCCACACAGAGGCATAGCGCAATGAGCGCGAGCCCGTTGCGCCAGCCAGATCGTTTCGCCATACGTTCCGCCTTCTCTTTCTACTGGACGCTACTTCAGCCACATCAAGGTGCCGCGCGTCGATTCGTACTCCAGCACCACCTCGCCGTTCTCGGCTTTGATCACGGCATTGTAGCCTTTTCCGCCGGCATTCACGAGCGTCCATCCTGACAGGTGCTCCGCGCCGATGAGCGTGTCGTAGGTCATCAGCACCGCGCGGAACGAGCCGCTGATCAGATCGCCTTCGGCCCGTCCGAGGTCCAGCGAGCCGGCGCCGCCGATCACGAGATCGCCGGTCAGCAGCATGTCGTGGGCGGAGGGCGACCACGACCAGGCGTAGACCGCGTCCGGCGCGAGCGTCACCTGCTCGGCCATCAGCGTCGCACCGGCCGGGGTGCCGGCGTCATCGCCGGCCGACACCCGGTCGAGCACCGTCAGCGCGCCACTCACATACCCTTCGCCGGAGAGCGTGCGCACGGTGTTCGTCCCGCCCTGCGCCGCGAGCGTCGCGCCGCCGGCCACGCGCAGATCAGGCAGCGCGTCCGCAGTGTCGATCACCTGCTGGACTTCGGCCTGCGACAGCGCGCGCCCGTAGACGCGCACGTCATCCAGGCGGCCCGTGAACTGTCCGGTCTGCGGCGTGGCCAGATGGTAATGGCCGAAACCGAAGCCGAAATCGCCGAGCGGCCGGTCCGGCGGCGTGAGCAGTGTGGTCTTCATGGCGGCTGCCGTTGACGTGCCGGCGGGCTGACCGTTGATGTAGGCTGTCACGCCGGCCGGCGTGATCACATACGCCACATGGAACCACTGGTTGGGCCCCGGGACCGCGCCCGTGGTGTCGACTGATGTCCAGGAGGTGGTGTTGCCCGTCGACATCATGCGCACCTTGTTGGTGTTCATGCGCAGCATCATTTCGTACGGTCCGTTCGTGCCGTTGGTCGCGCGCGTGGTGAAGAAGGTTGTGCCTGTGCCCGCCCCAGACGTGACGTTGTTGACCCACAACCAGAGAGCGACCGTGAACGAGGAGAGCCCGCGGTACCCGGCGTCGAGCGGCGTGCAGACCGACGAGATCCCGGTCGCGAAACGCACCCCCGTCAGGCCGTTGGTGCCGGCCACGTAGTCCAGCGCGCCCCGCTGCACGGCGTGGCGGCCGTTGCCCGAGCTGTCGTACAGGCTGCCGTTCTCCATGCTGTAGCGCGCCAGCAGATCGGGGACCTCGGTTTGGCGGACCGACGCCGTGCCGAGCGCCGCATTCAGCACGCCGCCCTGCACGTCGATCAGACCGTCCCAGCGCAGCGGCTCCGTCAGCGCCAGCGTGCCGGTGCCGGCCTTGGCGAACGTGCCGCCCGGCGCGTCGGCGCCGACCGGAAGCGCGAGCGCGATGGCCTGTCCGGCCGTGTCGAAGGTGCCGCCGGCCGGACCGACATAGAGCTGCTTCAAGCCGTAGAGGTAGTTGCCGCCGACCGGGGTGCCGAGGCCCTGCCCGGTGGTCACCAGCGTGCCGCCGTTCAGCGCCAGCGTGGACCAGCCGTCCGCGCACGTCTGAACCGTGGGCGGTAGGCGCAGGGTCGCGCCGGCCGGCGAGCCGTCGCCGACAAACACGCTGTTGACGCGGCCCGCGTTGTTGCTCTCGCCCATCCAGTTCCAGCGTCCGGTCACGTCCAGCATGCCGCCGCCGGTGACGAATACGCGGCCGTAGCTGCCGCCGTAATATTCGGGCCGCTGCTGGTAGCCGAGACTGACGCTTCCGAGCTGCGCCGTGCCGCCTTCGATGCTTAGCGCGCCCGGGCCGCGCACGCCGATATTGAACCATGCGCCGGGCAGGCAGGAGAGCATGCCGCCCGCGCGCACGGTGACGCGGTCCTCGACCGTGTTACCCTGAATGCGCAGGCAGGCCGCGTCATTGTTTCCGCTGAAGGCGAGTTGGCCGTCCACCACCACCGCGTTGGTGCCGCTGGCCATGTAGAGGCCGGCCAACGTGACCTGCGCGCCGGCATCGACGGCCAGCGTGCGTGCGCGGTCGTTGTTCGTGTCCATACGGAAGGCCTGACGGTCCACATCGCCGATGCGGCTGACGGAGCCTGCGGCGAAGCGCACCTGGCCCTCCTCCATGCTGAGGCGGGCGTTGTCTGTCGCAGCCTCCGTCACGCCGGCCAGCACCAGCTCGCCTGCGCCCCGCTTGATCAGGGTGGCCGCGCCGGCATGCTCATAGGCCAAGCCGCCGGCCAGCACCGCGCCGGCCTGCGGCGCGACCTCGACCACCGGCTGCGCGACGCGCACCGACAGCGGGCCGCCCAGCTCGCTGGGGCCGGTGCCCGCGACGCGCAGCGGGGCATAGTCATTTTCAAGACTCAAAGGCCCGGTGCCGGCATTCGCGCCGTTGGTGAGCGTCAGGGTGCCGCTCACCAGACGAAGGCCGCCGGTGAAGGTGTTGGCCGCACCGAGGATCAGCTCGCCCGCGTTGCGTTTGACGAGGCTGCCGATTCCGCCCACCGGCGCGTTCAGACTGAGCGCGGTTCCGGCGATCGGCTTGATGTCGGTCTCGCCCAGCAGCGCGATCGGCGCGGAGAGCGTGTGACGGCCCTGTTCGATCTGGATCGCGCCGGGCGTTGTGCCGCCGTTGTCTAGGCTCAACGCGTTCATGCCGTTGCCCGAGAGCGTGTAAGCGTTGGTGCTGTTGAAGAAGAGCAGGCCCGCCGTCGCGTTCTGGTCCAGCAGCACGGAGGCGTCGGCCGCGAGCGAATCATCGAACCGCACTGTCGCGCCTGCCGCGCCGGCGCCGGGCGCGAGAGCCCATTTGCCCGCGTCGCTCCACGTGCCGCCGTCCGCCGAGGTCCAGACATGCGCGCCGCTGGCGGCACCGTCGATCTCCAGCCAGAGGGTGTTGGCTTCGACCGAAAACACGTAGTCCTTGCCCGGCTGCGGGTTGGCCACGCTGAAGGCATCGGCGGTGGAGGGCCCGCTGCCGCTCCAGCGCAGCAGCGCGTAGCGGCCGTTGGCCACGATGTTCTCCGTCGCG
>MWEJ01000419.1 GCA_002071025.1 Verrucomicrobia bacterium ADurb.Bin070
CCGAAGAACTGCGCCATGCTCTTCATGCGGCCGCTGAAGTAAAAGCCGATGCCGAGCATCACGGCAAAAAAACCCGCGATAATCGCATAATCCGCAACTGCCAACCCGTTCGTCATGCCGATCCTCCCCGTGTAAAACACACCCCGATGAACAGACCCTTCCATTAAGCCATAACCTTGCGCGGAAGTGAACCTGAAACCTACCGTTCACGCATGTAAATGCGCGGCGGAACATGCAAAATATTTCTGTTTGTGCAGTCCGCCGCCCTGTGATTGAATGCACGCCAAAGAGAGGGGATCATGAAGCGCCTTCAACGGAGCATGTGGGGCGCCTGTCTGGTCGCGGGGGCGGCGTCGGCGCAAAGCGCGGTCAGCACGGCGGAGGCGGAAGGCAGGACAGGCATTCCTGCCTGTCCCTGCCTGTCCTCGGATACCCCCGGCACCCCGGTGCTGCCGGCACTCCCGAGCCTACCGGTATTGTCCGGCGGCGGCCCGCCGCCGGTGCCAACCTCTGACCTCTGATCTCTCCGTCCCGCGCTGCGCAAAACCGAGATTTTTTTTGCGCAAAAGACGGTGGTTTGTTTGCGCCCGCGCCGCTACACTGATGACAAAACAGGCATTGGGCGTCGGTGACGCCGGACCGTTGCGGAAACCGCGGGAGGAGACACACCTATGAGACACACAGTGATGGGATGGGGCATGCTGGCGGCCGTGCTGGCGTTGGCGCAAGAGCAGAATCCGGCGATGAGCGACGCCTACTGGAAGATCTGGAATCCGGAGGTCCAGCGCGAGATCGACCGCCGCATCGACCAGAACCGCAAGGCGGATGCCGCCCTCACGCTGTCCGGCGTACCGGCCGGCGCGGAGGTCAAGGTCGAGCAGATCTCGCATGCGTTTATCTTCGGTGCGCACATCTTCAACTTCAAACAACTGGGAACGGCAGAACGTAACCGGAAGTATGAAGAGCTTTACGGGACACTTTTCAACTCCGCGACCATCGCTTTCTACTGGAAAAAGTTTGAGCTGGAACCCGGCAACCCCCGCTTCGAGGCGGAAGCGCGCGACACCGCAGCCTATTGGGACGCCTGCAAGGACCCGAAAAACGAGACCCACTGGCGCCGCCCGGCCGCCGAACCGGTTGTCGCGTTCTGCGAGAGCAAAGGCATCCGCCTGCACGGCCATCCGATCATCTGGGGCAACCGCAAGTGGCATCATCCGGAGTGGCTGTTCGAGACCTTCTGTCCGGCCGACGAGAAAGAGAAGCTCCTGAAGCTTGGCAAGGAGGGGCTGTCCAAGTTGACCCCCGCGCAGATCGCCGAGCTGATACCGGTCTACACGCGCGAGATGAAGCGTCTGTTTGAAAAGCGCGCCGCGGAACTGGCGCAGCGTTATCAGGGCCGCATCCACAGTTGGGACGTGGTCAACGAGAGCGCGACCGATTTCAGCCGAGGGCTGATGGTGCCGGGCGATGCGATCTGCAAGAGCACCTACGGATTGATGCCGGGCGACTACACCTGGCAGGCGTTCCAGACCGTCGGGCCGCTCTTCCCGAAAAACGTGATGCTCAACATCAACGACTATCTGAACAACGAAGCCTACACACGCCAAGTCAATGATTTGCGCGCGCGCGGCTGCCGGATCGACATCATGGGCACGCAGATGCACCTGTTCAACCCGCAGGACTGCCTGAACCTGGCCGACGGCCAGACCATCCGCATGCCGGTCAACACGCCGCAGCAGATCTGGGACACAATGGCCACTATGGCCAAGGCCGGCCTGCCGCTGCACCTGAGCGAGATCACCATCACCTCGCCCAACAATGACGCGCGCGGCCAGCAGATCCAGGCGGTGCTCACGCGCAACCTTTACCGCACCTGGTTCAGCGTGGGGCCGATGATGGGCATCACCTGGTGGAACGTGGTGGATGACTGCGGCGCGCCGGGCGAGCCCTCGGTTTCCGGCCTGTTCTCGCGCGACATGGCGCCCAAGCCGGCCTTCCATGCGATGAACGCGCTGATCAACGACGAATGGAAGACGCGCCTGACGCTCAAGGCCGGCGCGAACGGCAACGTCGCCTTCCGCGGCTTCAAAGGCACGTACCGCGTGAGCTGGAAAGATGCAGCCGGTGCCGAGAAGCAGGCCGAATTCCGGCTCGCGAAAGACGGCGACGGCATTTAAGCGTCCCCGCCGCTTTGTAGCGCCGAAGCGGACGCGCGGTCTAGATAGAGCGCGCATGCCGGGTGGCGCTGCAGGACCGAGGCCGGACAGAGTGGCGAGACCGGCCCCTCCACCGCACCTTTGACGGCCTCCGCCTTGCGCGCGTCCGGCACCGTGCAGACGATGTGCCGGCTCTTCATGATCTGCGGGATGGACATCGAGAGCGCCTGCGAGGGCACTTCGTCGAGTGAGGCAAACCAGCCCTCGCCCACCTGCTGGCGGCGGCAGGCTTCGTCCAGCGCCACGACCAGATACGCGGCTTCGGCCTCGAAATCGGCCGGCGGGTCATTGAAGGCCAGATGGCCGTTTTCGCCGATGCCTACGCAGGCGACATCGATCGGCGCGGCGTCGATCAGACGCTTGAGCCGATCGCACTCCGCCGCAAGATCCGCCGCCTCGCCGTCGACCTCGACGAAGGCGCGCAACGGCATCGGTAGCGCGCCGGCGAAGCGCTGCCGCAGATAGGCGCGGAAACTGGCGCGGTGCGTGACCGGCAGCCCCACGTATTCATCGAGGTGAAATGCCGTGACCCGCGGCCACGCGATGCCGGGCGCCTGCGTCAGCGCCTGCAGAAAACCGAACTGGCTGGCGCCAGTCGCCACGATCAGCCGGGCCTCACCGCGCACATCCACGGCCTGTCTGAGCGCCGCCGCCGCATCCGCCGCCGCCGCGCGCGCCATCGCATCGGAATCTTTCGAAACACAAACTGTCATAACGGTACTCCCGTGTACACCTTATCGCTTCCGCTGAACGGTCTCAATGGCATCGTTCGGAAAAAACGTGCAAAAAAGGCGTCAGCGCGTCTTACGGTAGTCACGCATGGTGCACCCGAACCGCCGGCGGAAAAGGGCGCTGACATGGCTCTCGGAATCGAAGCCGCAGGCGTGGACGATCTCGCCGATCTGACGGTTGGTCTCGCGCAGCAGCGTGCAGACGCGTTCGAGGCGCACGCGCTGGATCTCGTCCAGGATCGTATGGCCCAGCGAGTCGCGGAA
>MWEJ01000420.1 GCA_002071025.1 Verrucomicrobia bacterium ADurb.Bin070
GGCGACCGCATCGTGGTGATGGAGCGCGGCACGATCCAGCAGGTGGCGCCGCCGCTGGAGGTCTACCGCCGGCCGGCGAATCTCTTTGTGGCCGGGTTCATCGGCACGCCGCCGATGAACGTGTTGCGCGGGCGTTTCGAGACACGGGAGGGCGTCGGACGCTTCCGGCATGCGCAGGGCGCGGTCGCGCTGCCTGCGCGCTGGGATGTGGCCCTGCGTCCGTTTGCCGGGCACGAGCTGCTGCTGGGGTTCCGTCCGGAATCGCTGGATGGCGCGCCGGCACCGGACACGGCGCGGAACGCCGTATGCGGCACGGTGGATGTGGTCGAGCCGATGGGCGCGGAAACGTTCGTGCAGATTGTTGCCGCCGACGGCACGCGGATCGTGGCACGGGTGGGGGCGGAGCACACGTTCGAGCCGGGCGCGACGGTGGCGTTGCCGCTGGACTGCGGCCGGCTCAGGTTTTTCGAGGCCGCGACCGGGCAGGCGATCCCGGTGGACGGCGAGGAGGCACGGTGATGCGGCTCGGTATTTTCGGCGGCAGTTTCAATCCTATCCACATCGGCCATCTCTTGATCGGTTGTGCGGCGGCCGAGGCGTTTCAGCTCGACCGCGTGCTGCTGCTGCCCTGTTCGGTGTCGCCGTTCAAAGTCGGCGCGGCGGATCTGGCGTCGGGCCCGGACCGCTTGGAGATGGTGCGGCGCAGCGTGGCGGGCGATCCGCTTTTCGGGGCGTCGGACCTCGATCTGGCACGCGGCGGGGTCTCGTATGCGGTCGAGTCGGTGCGGGCGCTGCGCGCGCGTTATCCGGAGGCGCGCCTCTTTTTCATCATCGGAGGAGATTCGCTGCGCGAACTTTCGCATTGGCACAAGATCGCCGAGATGCTGACGCTGTGCGACGTGATCACGGTTCAGAGGCCTGGCTTCACGCTGGCGCTTGATGAGGCCTTGGCGCCGTTTCCCGAGGCGGTGCGCGACCGTCTGCGGCGGCACACGGTTCAAGGCCGCACGTGCGAGGTTTCTTCCACGGAGATACGGAGAAGAATTGCCGAAGGGCGCTCAATCCGCTATCTTGTATGCCCTGAAGTCGAGGCCTATATCCGCGAGCGCGGCTTATACGCTATCGGTAAGTGATGAGGAGACATGGCCATTCAACCTGAACAGATAGCACGGGAAGCGGCGGCGGCACTGGACGCCAAACAGGCAGAGGATATCCGCATTTACGATGTCCGCGGGGTTTCGAACCTGACGGACGTCACGGTTGTGGCGACCGGCACATCGGGGCCGCACCTCAAGGCATTGATTTCGGAGGTGCAGCGCCGCATGAAGGACCTAGGGGTGGCGAGCTACCGCACCTCCGGCACGCCGGACAGCGGCTGGGTGGTTGTGGACTACGTGCATGTCGTGGTGCACGTCTTTTCAACTGAGGCGCGCGACTATTACGCCATCGAGAAACTGTGGGCTACAGCCACAGTGATTCCGCTTCCTCAGTTCTGAAGAAGCCGTCCTCGTTCAGGCCCTGGATCTCCATCAGCAGGCTGGCAAAGCCGGCCGTGGATTCATCGCTGCGTGCGTCGGCGGCTGCGACCGGCTGCTGCGCCGGACCGGGGTCCTGTCCGGCGCGTTGCGATGCGAACCAGTGAGCCGTCCCGCCCAGCAGCAGCGCGAACGACGCCGCGGCCGCAAGCATGAGACGCTGCGGCCACGCCGACCGCATCCGGAGGGCCGCCGTGCGCCGCGCCTCGTCCCGGATCGCCTGTTCCACCCGCTCGGAAGGGCCGCCGAGGCGCACGAAGCCTTGCCGGACCCGAGGAGCGAGCTCGGTCAGTTCGCGGTCAATGGCCGCGATCTCGTCAAAAGGTGTCTGCGTCTTCATGGTCAAGTCTCCTCTGCCAACAGCTTCTTCAGTTTACCCATCGCGTCGTGCATGCGTCCCAGCGCGGTGTTCAGCGGTATACCCAGTGTGGCGGCGATCTCGTTGAAGGGCAGGTCCCCTTGAACGCGCATCAGAAAAACCTCACGCTGTACTTCCGGCAGCGTCGCGACCGCCCGCATCACGCGCCGCGTCATGTCGTCCAGTTCCACCTGCCGCGCCGGTCCCGTCCCCGCCGCTGTCAGGCGGTCGATCAACGGCTCATCCTCGGTGTCGGCCACCGCGTCCAAACTGATGTCCGGCTTGCGCTTGCGGCGGAAGTCGATCAGCAGGTTGCGCGCGATTTTCCACAGCCATGCCCGGAACGACACATCGTTGAAACGCGCCGCGTGACGGATCACCCGGAACCAAACCTCTTGGAAAAGATCTTCGGCGTCGGCGCGGTTCGCTGTCATGCCCAGCAGCCAGGCAAACAGCGGCTGCCGGTAACGGCCCACAAGCTTATCCAAGGCTGTTGCGTCGCCTTGCGCGAAGGCTCGGAGCAATTCGGCGTCGCTGATGTCAGGCTCTGGCATGGTTGTGTTCACAGTGCTGAACGATAGGCATTTCGGTTTATTGGCGGAATTCTTATGATTTTGACCAGAACGTTCAAGCAGGAAATATAAATCGTTGGAGGCGGAGTGTGCGAAGATCATGCTTTTCTGGTGAAAAGGGGAGCGGAAAGTCGGGAGCGTGAGCGTCCTCGCACGCCACGACATCGAGGTCCTGATACCCCTCACGCAGCCGCTGAAGGATGCGTTCGAACGGGCGAAGGCAACAGTCCGGGGAAGGAAATAGCCCCGCAGAAAGCCGGGTAACGACCCGGCTTGCGCGGGCGTTTATACTCTTCATTATCGCCCCTTTTATTCCTGTTTTTGGGTTGACGATTTAACTGCCGGGGTTTAAGGTAAGCATGAATTTATAACGGGGATTTTTCATGCATAACCTCTACCTTTTTGTGCTGCCGCTGTCGGCTCTGTCCGCAGCCGCCGTCACGCTCGACGTGGCGCGGCTGCCCGCGCCGTCCCAAGCGGACCGCGAGGTGTCGGGCGACGCCGTGTTGCCCGACGCGACAAACCGGATGGACAACCTGCGCACGTTCCGGCTGGAGATGACCTTCGAGACGACGCCTTCCAACAACGTGCAGGTCGCGTTCGGCCGGGACAACCGTCCCGCCGACGGCGCGCTGGCCGCCGAGGAGACCGATTTCATCATCGGCTGGGACTGCGGCGAGTGGTTCATCCGCCCGCAGGGGCTGAGGGAGCGTTACGCGCTTCCG
>MWEJ01000421.1 GCA_002071025.1 Verrucomicrobia bacterium ADurb.Bin070
CAGTTGGTGGCGAAGGGCAGCACCGCAAGGCGCGGCTTGCTGATCAGTTCGCCGCACATTTCGCAGATGCCGTAGGTGCCTTTTTCGATCGAGCGCAGCGCGTCGTCGATGTTGGCGATGTCGCGGTGTTGGCTGCCGACCTGCTCCAGCGTCTGAAGACGCATGAAGGCGTCGGTGCCGTCCTCCTCGGGGTTGATCTCGTCGTTGCGCTGCAGGGCGGCGTGGCGCATCGAGCCGGACTGCCCGGTGATGCGTTCGCGCATCGACAGGAGTTCGGTTTTGAACTGCTCGAGGTCGCCTTTGTGGAACCGCGGCTTTTTGGAATCGGCGGTTGTCGCCGCACGGGCCGGCACCTTGTGGGCAGCAGCGGCAGGAGGTATAGAAGAGGATGTTCTCACGATTTTACTAACAGGTTTCTTGATGGGTACAGCCGCCTTAGGCACAGGTTTTGTGGCGGTTTTGGCATGGGGCTGAGTGCGTTTGGATGGAGACTGGGCAGCACGTTTTGCGGCAGCAATCGGAGCGGGCTTTGCCTTGGCCTTGGCCTTGACCGGAGCGGACTTTTTGGCCGCCAGCGGTTTCTGGGGCCGCGAACCGGAGACTTTACGCGTCGCTTGCTTTTTGGCAACCGGCTTCCGGTGCGGGGTGGCTTTTGGGGTGGCTTTGGGCTTGCTCTTTTTTGCTACCGTCATGTTTCACCTCATTTTCTTGAAAGGCTATGGCATGGAAAGTTCGCAGCGGTCTCCGCGAGTGATGACGTAGTATACGGGATTGGTTAAAGATAGCAAGATGCAAAAACGGGATCAGTCAAGGTGTTCGGGGGACGAGCGGATCCACGCGCGGATGGTTTCGTCGAGGGGAAGGAGCGCTTCAATCCGGGCGGTCTCATCGCCTGCGGGGCTGGGCACGGCGACGGTGTCGCCGCAGGCTTTTCCTTCCAGGTTCTGAGCCAGCCGTGTTTTGTTGGAAATGATGTTCAGGCGCTCGTCGCGGTCCCATTCGCCCAGGATGGTGTAGGTCCGCTGCGAGCCGTCCTCCATGCGCAGCACGACGGTGGTGCCCGGTCCGACCTTGTCGCACGGGACATCGGCGAAATCATGACCTTTGACGTGTTTGAGTTCCTGCTGCATCTCGTCCTGCCGCTGCAGGAGCTGGCGCTGGAAATCTTTGGCCGCCTGATACTCAAAGTTCTCGCGCAGATCGCCGTAGCTGCGGGCCACCGCGATGTCATGGCTGTTTTTGGGCAGTTCTTCTTCGACGAGGCGCTTGTAGAGGAGCTGGCGCTCTTTGAGCGAGCGCCACGATGTCCAGCGAACGGCCTCTTGAGGCTGCGGGACGGCGGCGCGTTTGCGGTCAGCCAGCGAGGGGTCGAGTTTCAGCATGCGGCCCAGCAGGGATCGATGCGTGGAGGGGTCCCAGGCCTGTGAGGCCTGCACGCGTTCAAAGAAAAGCTGGCGCTGTGGCGTGTCCAGCTCGGTGAAGATCGCCTCCAGCCATTTGCTCTGTTCGAAAAGCGTCTTGAGGCTGTTTTGCATGCGCAGGGCTTCGCCGGAGAGGCGGCCCTCAACCAGAACGATCGCGTGGTTCAACAGCTCGCTCAGCGGCGGCAGGCCCCACGCGGCGGTCTCGGCACGGAAGCGGAAAACCCAGTTGATCAGCGTGGGCGGGGCTTTGGGCTGGCTCAGCAGCTTGCGGCAGGCTACGGCGGCCTCGGGCGTCTGCTTGAGGGCGGCCAACACATCGCTGAGCAGGTTGAACGGCATGCGGCTGAGTCTGCCGAGCAGACGTTCGGCGGCCTGGCTGCCTTCGGCGAGCAAGAAGGTGACCATTGCCGAGACATCGCGCACGCCGAGACGTTCGGCGGCTTCGATGTAGCGGTCGTCTTCCCACAGGTGTGCGCGCATTTGCTCGGCGGGCGGGGTGAGAAAACCGAGTCGGCTGACTGCGGCGGCCAACCGGGCGTAGAGTGCGGCGTCGGTGTTGTGCGCGCCTTTCACGGCGAAGGCAAGCCGCTCTTCCAGCACGCCGCGCCGCGTCTCTTCCAAACCGGCGAACTGATTAGCCGCGTCCAGCTCGTTGACCTCGTTCAGGATCTGGGTCGGATCGGTCAGTGCGGCGAAGCGCGTGAACCAGGCGTCGCCGTACGACTCCGGCTCGGCAAGCAGGCGCAAGGGGTCGGAGCGTTTAGACGGGATCACGATCAGCGGGTCGTTCTTGAAGACCTTACGCGCCGCGTCCCAAAAGCTTTTCCAGCCGGCGGCCGTGACGAAGCCTTGCCGCGTGAGCGTTTCTTCGAGCCGTGCGACGGGCATGTCGCCGAAGCTGCGCAGCGCACACTTGACGAGCTCGCCGGGCTGCTCGGCGGCCATGCGGGAGATGGCCTGGGGGTCGTTGTGCCGCTGTGTCAACAGATGGTTGTGTGGGGCACGGTCGAGCGTTTCGCTCGCGGCGGCGAAGGTCATCGCATGGTTGGGCTTGCAGGCAAAGTCGACGGTGACGCGCTTATAGAAATCGTCGAGGCGTTTAACGGTGCCAATGCCCCAGGCGGGATCGAGAACCAGCGTGCCGGGCTTGAGCGCCAGCAGGCGGTCCAAGCGGCGGAACGACTCCGCAAGCGGGATCTCGCCGAAGCCCGCGTTTTCGATCAGGGCCGCCACGAGGCGGTCCTTGTTGGCCTTTTTGAGCAGGTCGCGCAGGTCGGCGGGAGAGAGCGCTGCAACGAGCTGCTCGGCGCGGTCTTTGAGTGTCAGAAAGAGGCCGGGGAAATCCGCCCGGTCGGTGAGCTCCTCGACCAGCACCAGCGTCCACTCCGCAGCCTTGGCTCGGTTTGCGGTTTCACAGGCGTGGATCTGCGACAGGAGGTCGACCACAGGCAGGGGGCACTGCTCCAGCAGGGCGAGAAAATCACTCTCGGTTACGGTGTTCGTCACGGGGTCTTCCATTCATCAATCCTCGGTTCCACATGAAAAGGGTTGGGAAAGATACCAAAGACCGGGGCGAAAGGGAAGCGCTGCATTTCTTTCACGGGATCAGGCTTTGTCCGAAGGCTTCGGCACGGAGCGGCCGAGCTGCGCGAGGACGAGTTTGAGCGCATGCCAGACCTCGGTTTTGGCGCGCTTCAGCCCGGCGGCGTCGCCGAGCGACTCGAAGCGCAGGATATAGGCGGGGTGGTAGGTCGGCATGACCGG
>MWEJ01000422.1 GCA_002071025.1 Verrucomicrobia bacterium ADurb.Bin070
TTTGAAGGCAATCAGCCGGTCGACGAGGGGTTGAATCTGTTGCTCCGGTTGGGGTATGACATTTCCGAGCACTGGTCGGTGGAAGGCGGCGTTTCCTGGGCGCCCAACATCACCAGCAACGGTCGCGACGGGCGTGACGACGGCGCCGGCGGCGGCGGCAGCAGCAACATCGGCTCCTGCGATTTCGGCGGTTCGAGCGGCGGTTCCGTCGGCGGCTTGGGTTACGACGACGGCGTGGGCGGTCAGAGCATCCGCGGCGCCTTTGTGGACGGGCTCTACCACTTCAACCGTTATAATCGGATTGATCCTTACCTGACGGCCGGTTTCGGCTATTACCGGGCGAATGACAAGGTGTTCTGCGAGGGGAGCGAGTACAGCGTCTCCGGGCCGCGCGTCGGCGCGGGCGTGATGTATCACCTGGACGACCGCTGGTCGCTGCGAGCCGACACGCGCGCGTTCATGGCACTGGATCAGACCTGCGAGTTCATCTACACCGCCGATGCCGGTGTCGCCTACCGTTTTGGCGGCGCGAGTGAGGGAACGGCGGCGGGCGCGGGTGCCGCGGCACTGGCCGGCCTGCCGAAGGATTCCGACGGCGACGGCCTGACCGATGACGAAGAGGCGAAGCTCGGCACGGATCCCTTCAACAAGGATACGGACGGCGATGGCCTGACGGACGGCGATGAGGTCAAGGTGTACAAGACCAATCCGCTCAATCCCGACACCGATTTCGACGGGCTCAAGGACGGCCAGGAGGTCTTCACCTACAAGACCAACCCGCTCGACCGCGACACGGACAAGGGCGGCGTGGCGGATGGACACGAAGTGATCGAAGACCATACCAACCCGCTCGATCCGTCGGACGACCTGATGCTCTTCGAGGTCTACATCCAGTTCGACTATGACACCACGGTGATCAAGCCGGAGTACTTCGACGAGATCGGCCAGGTCGTACGCGTGCTGCAGCGCAATCCACAGGCCACGGCGGTGATTGAGGGCCATGCGGACCGCCGCGCCCGTTCCAGCGAGAAGTACAATCAGGACCTCTCCGAGCGCCGCGCGCAGGCTGTGAAGGCCTACATGGTCGGCAAGGGCGTGGCGGACGGACGCCTGACGCCGCGCGGGTACGGCTTCAGCCGCCCCAAGGTGCAACCGGACCTGGTCAACGGCAATCCGGAGAACCGTCGCGTGGAGATCTATATCCGCGGCGCCGGCACGAATGCTGACAAGGTCAAGTATGTGAATCCGTAACGCGCTGCGCGGGATTACGGATCTACTGACAGAGGGCCGCAAGGAAACCGTGGTTTCTTGAGCGGCCTTCTGCTATCATTCGGCGCAATGAAGATCATTGAGCGATATGTCTTGCAAGCCTTCCTGGCCGCGTTCTTCCTGGCTTGGCTGGTGTTGTCGTTCGTGTTGACGATCGGCCTGCTGGTGCGGATCACACGCCTGCTGATCGAAGGGCTGCCCCTGCGCGCGATCGGACTCTTCCTGTTGGTCGGGCTGCCGGAAACGCTGACGTTGACGGTGCCGATCGCCCTGCTGGTCAGCGCGCTCCTGGTCTTCAGCCGGCTGTCGGCCGACAGCGAGATCGCGGCGATGCGGGCGTGCGGCGTGAATCTGCTGCACGTCATGCGCTGGCCGGTCCTGGTGGGCCTGCTCTGCACCCTGTTCGGCTTTTACATCAACAACGAAGTGGTTCCCCGCAGCCACGACGTGCGACGCAACCTGAAGTCGCTGATCAGCGTCGATGTCGGGCTCGACCTGCTGGAGCCAGGGCGCATGATCGACGATTTCCCCAAGCTGAAAATCTTTTTTGAACGCAAAGAGGGGAATTGGTTGCATGACCTGCTGGTCTTTGATTACAGCCGCGAAGAGGTCACCCGTGAAATCCGCGCCGGGAAGGCACTGGTGTCCACCAACGGAAGCGACATCGTGCTGGACATGTATGAGGTGCGCGTCGATCCGATTGAGGTCGGGCGGCCGGGGGTCGCCACCGCGAGCCGTTTTCAGCACGTGATCCCCGACGCCATGCGCCAGCGCGCCTACAAACGCAAGGAGAAGGACTTTCGTTTTCAGGAACTGCGGGCGGCGATCCGTGATCTCCGCGCCAACGACAAGGCGCTGCCGCGCACGGTACAGCGCAAATTGCTGAGTGTCCACCGCACGGAATTCCAGCTCCGCCTGGTCTATGCGTGTGCCTCGATCTGCTTCGTGCTGGCCGGCACCCCGCTCGGCATCCGGTCGCACCGCAAAGAGTCCACCATCGGCATGGCCATCAGCCTGGTGGTCGCGATGTCCTACTATCTTTTTGTGATCCTGTTCCAGTCGATGGACAAGCATGACTGGGCGCGCCCTTATGTGCTCATCTGGTTGCCTGTGGTGATCTGCGGCATCCTGGTGAGCTATCTAATCCCGAAAAACCTTTAGCATGCATGTGCATGGCGAGACAAGGAGTATGAGCATGGCGACGATTCATCCGACAGCGATTGTAGATCCGCAGGCGAAACTGGACGGTGACGTGACGGTCGGTCCCTACGCGATCATCGGCCCGCACGTCACGATCGGGGCCGGCAGCGACGTCCAGGCGCATGCGTTTATCAGCGGCCACACCACGATCGGCCAGCGCTGCCAGATCTTTCCCTTTGCCTGTGTCGGCATGAAGACGCAGGACCTCAAGTACAAAGCGGGTGACATCACCTATGCCGAAATCGGTGACGAGACGGTGCTGCGTGAATTTTCCACGGTGCATCTCGGCACGAAGCCGGGCGAGGTCACGCGCGTGGGGCAGCGTTGCCTGGTCATGGCCTACTGCCACATCGCGCACGGTTGCAACGTCGGCAACGACGTGATCATGTCCAATTTGGCGACGCTGGCCGGTGAAGTCACGATTGAGGACCATGCGGTCCTCGGCGGCATGGCGGGGGTGCACCAGTTCTGCCGCGTCGGGACTTTCGCGATGATCGGGGGCGCTACCAAGATCCGTCAGGACTGCCCGCCTTACATGGTGGTCGATATGGCGGGCGAAGGACCGCGCGTCGCGGGTCCCAACGTCGTCGGCCTGCAGCGCGCCGGTTTTCCGGCCGAGGTGCGCAGCGCGCTGAAAGAGGCGTTCAAACTGATCTACCGCGAGGGGCTCAACCGCACCCAAGCGCTGGAGCGCATTAAATACGAGGTGG
>MWEJ01000423.1 GCA_002071025.1 Verrucomicrobia bacterium ADurb.Bin070
CGTGACGTGGCATGTCGCCTATTTCTACACGCGCATCCGCGACATGATCGTCCGGCAGGCCGCCGGCGGCGGGACTTACACCAAGATCAACGGCGGCGACGGCTACGTGCACGGTGTCGAAAGCGAGCTGGACGTGCGGCTCGGCCGCCGCTGGCTCTGGCGCAACGGCTTCACGTGGATCGAGGGTTACACCGACACTGACGGTCCCGGCGGAGGAAGGATCAGCGAGCCGGTGCGGGCCCTGCCGTTGACGGTCTACACGGGACTCAGGTGGGAGAGTGACGACCGCCGTTTCTGGGCGGAGACGCTCGGCCGTGCCTCGGCGCGCGAAGACCGGCTGACCGCTGCCGACCGGGAGGACACCCAGCGAATTCCTCCCGGCGGCACGCCCGGGTATGCCGTGGCGGACCTGCGGTTCGGCCTCCGGTTCAACGCCGCCTGGTCGTTGGTGGTGGCCTGCGAGAATGTGATGGACAAGGACTACCGGATTCACGGGTCAGGCAGTAACGAGCCCGGGCGCAACTTGGTGCTTTCGGCCGAATACCGCTTTTAGTACCATGACATCCGATGACACAGGAAGGTTGAATAATGAAAAAAGCCATCTGCATGACGGGGCTCTGCGCGTTTTCTTTCTTGCACACGCTGTGTGCGCAGACGCTGCCGCCCGATCTCGACCGGAAGGTGCGCACGTCGATCGATAAGGGTCTTGCCTGGCTCGTGACCCGGCAGCGGCCCGACGGCGCGTGGTCGGATGCGGGCATGCCCGCGCTGACCGCGCTGCCGCTCTGGGCGCTGGCGTCCGCCGGCACGAACGCGCATCTTGCGGCCCAGGATCGCGCCGTGGCATTCCTGCTCGGCTGCCAGCGGCCGGACGGCGGCATCTATGTGCCGCAGCCCGGAAAGAAGGGCAGCGGTCTGGGCAACTACAACACGTCCATCAGCGTGATGGCGCTGGCCGCCACGCGTCGGCCTGAGACCGTGCCCGCGATTCTCAAAGCGCGCGACTACATCGCGGCGTCGCAGCACGCCGGTGACGATGCCCATACCGGAGGCTTCGGATACGACAAGGCGGCACAACGCGCCTACACCGATCTGAACAACACCCATTACGCGCTCGACGCGATGCGGCGCACGCAGCATCTCGAAGAGTTGCGCCCGGCCGGCCAGCGCCGCGCGGACCTCGACTGGGAGGCCGCACTCGCTTATGTGCAGCAGATGCAGAATAGCGAGGGCGAGGGGCGCGGCGGTTTTGCCTACAACACGCAAGACCCCAAGGCCGGCACCGCCACCAACGCCTCCGGGCGCGTGATGCTGCGCGCCTACGGCAGCATGACCTATGCCGGTCTGCTCGCCATGGTCCACGCGCGCCTGGACAAGAGCGATCCGCGCGTGCGTTCGGCGGTCGCGTTCTGCGCCCGCCACTGGACGCTGGAGGAAAACCCCGGCCAAGGCCAGCAGGGGCTCTACTTTTATTTCAACGTCATGGCGCGTGCCCTCAGCGCGGCCGGGCTGGATGCCGTGCCGCGCGAGCAGCGGCAGGATGCGATCCGCTGGCGCGAGGAGCTCGCCGCACGCGTCATCGCGCTGCAGCGCCCCGACGGGTCGTGGCAAAACGATAACAACCGCTGGTGGGAGAATGATCCGGTGCTGGCCACCTCGTACACGCTGCTGGCGCTCGAGATGGCGGCCGGCCTGACACGCTGAAACGGCAACGGGGTGCGGCATGGGCGCGGTGCGCGGCTTCAGGATCCTTCACTCGCGGGCGGCAGCGGCCGGCCTCTGGCTCGACCGTCAACCTCTGCTGGTCGCGGCGGCCTGCCTGCTGTCCGGGATTGCGTGCGGCTACCAGGGCGGCGCGTGGGGCCTTGCGGCCGCCGCCGCGTTGCTGTTCGCGGGCGCTGCGGCCTTCACGCGCGCCCCGCTGAGGCCCGCTTCAGCCGCGCTCTGCCTCCTGCTGGCCGGCTGGGCGCTGGCGGCGCGCGACCGCGCCGGCCGCGACGGCGAGGCGCGCCGCTTCCGCGCGCTCACCCAGCCGCAGACCTACGTCTGCCGCGTGGGGCCGGAGGTGACCATTGTGCCGCTGCGCGGGCGCGCGGCCAAACACACCTTCCGCGCCGAAAGACTGCGGACTGAGGACGGCACCTTCGTTTGCCGCCACCTGCCGGTGGAGGTCGCCTGGTTCGGCACCGCAGACGAGAGCGCCTGCGCGACGCCGCAACCCGGCGAAATCTGGCGCCTGCGCGGTTCAGCACGCGTGCGCAAAGGGCGCGACGGCCTACCGCTTCTGACACTCAACACCGGCGAGGAACGCGCCGTCCGGCAGGCCGCGATCAGCCCGTCGGCTTGGCGCGCGCGCGTCGCCAATGCGCGGCGGGCCGCGACCCGGCGCGTGGTGATCGGCATTGAAACGTGGGGCGACATCCCGGCGCTCAATCAGGCGATGCTGCTGGGCAGCCGCCATGCGCTGCCGCCTGTGTTGCGCCGCGTCTTTGTGGACTCCGGCACGATCCATGTTTTCGCGATCTCCGGCCTTCACATCGTGCTGGTGGCCGCCGTGCTGAGCCTGGCCGTCGCCGTCTGCGGCGTTCCGCGCACCTACTGGGTACTGGCCATCGGACCGCCTTTGATTTTTTACACGGCGCTCACCGGTGCGCGCCCCAGCGCGGTGCGCGCCTGCCTGATGGCGCTGCTCTATCTGGTCGCGCCACTGCTCGGACGCCGGCCGAATGGCTTGACCGCATTGGCCGGCACCGCGCTGATCGTCTATGCGCTGCGCCCGGCGCTGCTCTTTGACATCGGCTGCGTGCTCTCGTTCACCGTGATGGGCGGGCTGGTGGTCTTCTGCCGGCCCTTCTGCCAGGCGGGGCAGCGGGTCTGCCGCGTCGCGCGGCTGACCGAACGCGCGAACCTTGCGCGCGCCGCAGGGAAAATGGCGCACGCGCGCCGTCTGCAGATGCTGGCGCACGCGGTTACGTGGGTCGCGGATTCGTTCGCCGTGTCGCTGGCGGCCTGGCTGGCATCGGTCCCCCTGACCGCCCACTATTTCGGACGCTTCACGCCGGGCGGACTCTTTGCGAACCTGGTGGTGGGACCCTGTTCGTTCTTCATCGTGGTCGCGGGCTGCCTCGGAATGGCGGCGAGTGTGGCGAGCGACTGGGTGGCCGGA
>MWEJ01000424.1 GCA_002071025.1 Verrucomicrobia bacterium ADurb.Bin070
CAGCGACGACGCGCGGGCGAGCATCCTCAACGGCCTTGCGCTGACCGAGGCGGCGCTCAAGCGCAACGATCAGGCGCGCCTCTGTCTGCTGCGCGCCCAGCAGGCCAGCCGGCGTTACGCGCCCGCCTTCTACAATCTGGGCGCCCTCTACCTGAACGCCTTTGCCCTGCGCGAGGAGGCGCTCGATCAGTTCGAGCTCTTCGTGCGCCTCGCCGACGCCGGCAGCCCCTACCAGGAAAAGGCCCGCAATCAGATCTCGCGCCTCCGCGGCGCGCTGGAGCGCGCCCGGGCCGAAGAGCTGGACGCCCTGCGCCGCGACCCCGATCTGGCGGCGCGCCGCCTGCACGAGGGGGTCGAGGCGCAAATCGCGCGCCAAATCCCCAAGGCGCTCAAATGCTACCGCGACGCGCTGGCCGCCGACCCGCTCACCTTCAGCGCGGCCTACGGCCTGGGCAAGCTCCACCGCGATCAAAAACAGACGGCCGAAGCGCTGGACGCCTTTAAACGCGCCGCCGCCATCCAGCCCGCCCACCTGGAAAGCCACCTGGAAGCCGCAGAACTGGCGCTTCAGCTCAAACGGTATGACGAGGCCGAGCGCATCCTTGACCGCGCCATCGCGCGCTCCCCCTTCACGCCGAAGAGCGCGGACATCATGGCCCGCATCCGCCACGCCCAAGGCCGTTACGCCGAGGCGCGCGCCTACGGCGAGTTCTACCTCTCTCTCGTGCGCCCCGACGCCAAGGGACGCGCCGCCTACGCGAAGTGGGTCAGCGACCTGCCGAAATAAGCGAGGAGCCGCCTATGCCAGCCTTCATCGGGCAAATGGGTTTATGGGATTTTCTGGCGTTCGGCGCCGTCGCCTGGCTGGTGATCCGCGGCTTCCTGCGCGGCTGTTCCGGCGAGGTCAGCGGGCTGGTCGGACTGCTGGCCGCCGCCGCGCTCGGCTATTTCGGCTTCGCGCCGGTCGAGCGCACCGTGCTGGCCGCCAAGCTGCTGGCCGCCAACCCCTACGCGGCCCGCCTGATCGCCTTCATGCTGGTCCTCGTGGCCTGCTTCTCGGTCTGGCTCCTGACCGGCCGCCTGCTGAAAGGGGCGCTGCAACTGGTCGTGCGCCAGCCCTTCGATGCGTTGCTCGGCGGCGTCATCGGCGGACTCAAGGCGTTTGTCGCCGTGGCCGCGCTCTGCACCCTCGGGCTGCTGAGCCCGCGCGAGGCCGACCGCGCCCGCCTGCAGGACCGCTCGCTCACCGTCAAGAAAATCGCCCCGCTGCTCCACCGCATCACCACGCCGGCCGAGGGCTCGCAGGACGAGGCGTTCCGTCCGAAGCGCGACCTGGAGTGAGCCCGCCGATGGATAGCGTGCCGATCGACCAGATGAATGACGCCGACCTCATGCTGCGCGTGCGCGGCCACGATGACGAGGCGGCCTTCGGCCTGCTGGTGTCGCGCCACCAGAAACCCCTGCTGAACTTTTTCGCCCGCTCCGGCGTTCAATACGACAGCGAGGACTTGGTGCAGCAGACCTTCCTCCGGCTCTACCGCTACCGGCAGCGCTATGTGGCGACCGCAAAGTTCACGACCTTCCTCTTCCTGCTGGCCCGGCAGGTGTGGATCGACGAGCTGCGCCGCCGCCAGCGGCGCGAACGGCTGGCCGAGAGCCTGGCCGCCGAACCGCACGAAGAGTTCGCGGCGCCGGCTGATCCCAGCGCCGGCGCGCAGGGCGATCTCGACCTCGCGCGGGCGCTGGCGGCCCTGCCCGAGGGGCTGCGACAGGTCGTCGAGCTGGCGGTCTACCAGGATCTGCCCTACGCCGAGGTGGCCGGAATCCTGGGGATTCCGGTCGGGACGGTGAAGTCGAGGATGTTTAACGCGCTCGCCAAACTGCGCGCGCTGTTGGAGCCCGAAGCGACCGCCGCCGCGCCGCATCAGGGACCCGCGAAAGGAGACAGGCCATGAACCTGAACGCCCATTTGAGCGAACTGCCCGCCGCAGAGGCCGCCGCCTTCCGCACGCTGGTCGCGCGCCTGCAGGCCGCCCCGCAGCGCGAGCCCTCCCCGCAGCTCGCTTCCCGCATCCTCGCCGCCGTCGCCTCCGAGCGCACCCAACGCCCAACGCTCAACGCTCAACCAATAACCACTAACCATAAACCAGTAACCAGTAACTATCGCCTGTGGCGATGGGCCGCCGCCCTGGCCGCCGGCCTGCTGGCGGCGCTGACCCTGTTCGACCGCCCGGCCGCGCCGCAGCCGGCCGATCCCGCCGCCGACCCGGCCGCCTGGCTCGCCGCCAGCCAGGAGGCGGACGGCGCGTGGCAGCCGGCACGCCACGGCGGCGACCCGGCCTACCGCCCGGCCCTGACCGCCCTGGCCGCGCTCGCCTTGGCGCGCGATCCGGCTGACCGCTTCCGCGCCGGCGTGCGGCGCGCCACCGACGCGCTGGTCGCGCTGCAGACGGCGGACGGCGCCTTCGGCGGCGAGGGCCGCGTCCGCGCCTACAATCAGGCGATCGCCGCCTACGCGCTGGCCACGCTCGCGCCGCACGGCCCCGCCACCGCCGCCGCGCTCGAACGCGCCGTGGCCTTCAGCCGGGCCGGCCAGAGCGCCGAGGGCGGCTGGGATTACGAAGCGGGTTCCGAGGGCGGCGTCGCCTACCACCGCGGCTCGGCCGGCCGCTCCGAGAGCCTGTCGGCGCTGGCCGCCTATACGCTGATGACCTCGGGCCGGGCGTTTGACGGATTGCCGACGCTGGGCCGCCACCTGACGGACACGCTCTCGGCCGCAGACGGTGCGGCCGACTGCTACCGCGACTACGCCAAGGTCATGGCCTTTGAGTCGGCCGGCGACACGGCGCGCGCCGAGGCCGTGCGCACCGGCATGCGGCACCGGCGGCAGGCCGGCGCGCAAGACCCGTGGGAGCCGATCGGCGGCACGCTCTACACCTGCGCCTTCACGGCGCTGGCCGCGCGGCAGTGAGCGGATCTCGGCAGTACCGGTAGTTACGGCAGTGTCGGGTGTTCCGGTCCTGCCGATCCTGCCGGACGCGCCGCCGCCTTGCGCGCGAGCGCCCGGGCGCGACGTCGCGCGAGCGCCTGGTGAACCGCGATGCCGGCCAGCACAACGGCGGCAATCAGCGCCACGCGCAGGCGCGGCTGCCGCAGATAGGG
>MWEJ01000425.1 GCA_002071025.1 Verrucomicrobia bacterium ADurb.Bin070
GCTTCGCGGCTCCAGTTCTCAACCAGACTGGTTGGACAAACCACCAGCGCCGGTTTGCCGACGGCCTGCGCATCGCATCGCCGCAGGTGGAGCCACGTCAGGGTCTGAAGCGTTTTGCCGAGGCCCATCTCGTCAGCCAGCAGGCCGTTAAGCCCGCTGTTTTCCAAAAACGCGAGCCAATAGACCCCCTCCTTTTGATAGGGACGTAGCGTGCTGTCAAGGGGCCCGAGCGGGACCGGCGAAAAACGGCGGTTGCCGGTCCGGTTGCGCGCAGCCGCCTTTTCACGCCAGTCTGGCGGGTCTTCGACATCGATGCCGTCGAGCGCGTTGAGCGATGCCTGCACGAAGGGCGCATAGACCGACGGCAGCAGAAAGTGGCCGGGCTGCGCGCTTTCACGGCTGCGGCAATCCGTGAAGACGGCGCGCATCGATTCTACGGATTCCCGGTCGATCAACAGGGTTTTGCCGTCGCGCTGGATGAACGAATCGCCGCAGTTGATGGCCCGTTGCACCTCGCCTGGCGGTAGTGCGCCGCGTCCCGGCAGGTCAAAGCTGTAGCCGACATCAAACCATCCCGTGCGCGGCTCCGCGATCTGCACCACCGGAGTGACAACCGGCAAATCGTCCAGCAGGCTGAGCAGCCGCGGGGAGAGGCTGATCTTCCAGCCGGCGCGGATCAGCGACGGGTAACCGCTGCCGAAGAAATTCAGGACCTCGCGCGTGCCCACCAATGTGACAGAGGCCCCGTCGCCCGAAAATCCCAGCCGCGCTAACCGTGAAAGGGCCGTTTGTTCGGCTGACAGGTTACGTGTCTGATAGGCTAAGACGTCGGACGGATCAGGTAGCGCGAATTCCGCCTGCGTGTCCGGCTGCGTGGCCGCTATGCGGTGTGTGCCGTAAACGGCGGTCACGGTCGCGCGCAGCGAGGCGCCGCTGCCCTGAAGGTCCAGGTGAAACTCAGGTCTGCCCGGCGTGACCGAGAAAAGGTCAGGCTCCAATTCGAGTTCAACCGGGATGAGCGAACGGAGATGAGGCAGGTCTCGCCGCAGGAAGTTGACGACCCGGTCGCGCGCGACGATTTCATCCTGCCGGTAAATGCTATGGTAAGGCAGGGGCAGCACGTTTTTCATCGGCCACAGGTGGCCGTTCGCGAGGATCAGGCCCATACGTCCGCTTACGAAAAAAAGCGGTAACTCACCTTCGCGCGCGTGCGGCAGTACCGCGAAAGGGTAGATCAGCAATTCTCCGGAATCCGGGTCTAGGTCAACACGCAGGGTGACCGGCATCGGCACGCTTTCAATGAGCAGCGGTCCCGTGCCCTCGACCTGCACAATGGCGCGCGCGGCGACGGCGAGCACGTTCAACAGGTCGGCGGCTGTGAACGTGCAGCATTCGTGCGGCGGCCCTTCGCAAATGTCTTCTAAGACCGCGAGGAGGGCGTCCTCTTCAGGAGAAAGCGCGAGGCAACACTGTTTGGACAGTGCCTCCGGAGATAGCCGTCGGCCTTCAGCAACAAACTGAAGGGTCAGCGTCACGTGTCCTTGCCAGAAGTCGGCCGTCCATGTCTGTGGCAACGACAATAACACGCGCGCCGGAACACCGCGCGCGCTACGCTGGATATAGGACATGGCGTCGACTTCCGCCAGGCGGCGCGCACGGCGCTGCTCTTCATTGTATTTCTGTTCGCGCAACGGGTCGGAATGGCGCAGCATCAGCGTGATGCCGAGCGCGACCACATGCGGACAGACCAGCCCCAGGTTGCGGTTGGTCGAGCAGGGGCAGAGGCTTTCAATGGTTCCGTTGGAACGAAGCCGCAACTTGGTGTAGATCTCAGAGGCCGATTCACGCGCGATCACACCGCTGATCAGGTCGCCCTTTACGTCGGCCTTGAGGACGAGTCCTTTGCGGACCATCCCCTCGGCTTGTGCGTACACCGCATCGCCGCCCCAGCCCAGGAGCATTTTCTTCGTTATGGCCGATGGCAACATGGACTCACTGGGCCGTCTTCGGTGACAAGCGTGGTTCGTGCAGCGGACCGATCACTTCGCGCTCTACGACAGGGTGGCCCGCCGGATGGGGCATGGGCACGAAGGTAAGCATCACCCATGCGATCAGGCAGGTGACGATGCCGACGACCGCGCCGATTTTCAGCCATTCAAAAAAAGCGATATGCAGGTGGCCGCGTTTTTCAAGAAGTCCCAGTGCGACAATATTCGCGGTGGAGCCGACGGCCGTGATGTTGCCGCCGAAACAGGCGCCGAAAAGCAGAGCCCACCAGAGCAGGGAGAATTCCGCCGAACGTTCCACCAGCGCTTGGATCACCGGCGTGAACGCGGCGACAAACACGATGTTGTCCACAAAGGCCGAACCGACTGCTGAGATGGCCAACACAAACGGCACCATGGCCGTAGGGCCGCCTTTAACGAGACCGGTCAGCTTGTCGGCAAGGTTTTGTGTGATGCCCTGTTCTTCAAGTCCGCCCGCAATCGCGAAGAGCAACATGAAAAAGAGCAGCGTCCACCATTCCACATCGTGCTCGATATAGTGGCGCGCGCGACCTGGCCGGTAGATCATCAACAAGCCGGCAATGACCAGCGGCGTGATGATGAGAAACGCATTTTTGTTCTCCACGCCGGTCAAGCCCAGGATGTTCTCGATCTGATGATGAAAGGCGATAATGAGGACCGTGGCGACCAGAACGAACAAGCCGCGCCGGTACGGGATACGGATCAGCGGGCCAAGCCCGTGGTGCACTTGGCGGTGCTCCTCCATGACCAGGGTCATCTGATGGATGGTTTTCCGATACCAGATCAAGACGATGCCGAGCGTGACCAGCAGCGAAACAAACGAAATGGGCGTGGCGCCGGAAAGAAATTGGCTGAAATTGAACCCCGCCTTGTTGCCGATAAAGATGCCGACCGGGTTGCCGAGCATCGTCGCGGCGGAGCCGATGTTGGTGCAGAGTACAGCCATCAGCACAAAAGGGGAAGATCGGACCTTGAGCGTGTCGCAGACTTGGAAAACCAAGGCCAAAACGACCACGATGGAGGAAACTTCGTCCACGACGCTGGACAGCAGTGCAGACAGGCTGCAAAGGATGACCGTGAAGGTCATGCCGTTCATCCGTTTTTTGTTGATGATCGCTTGGATCACCCAC
>MWEJ01000426.1 GCA_002071025.1 Verrucomicrobia bacterium ADurb.Bin070
ATATTTAAGGGAATCGACGTCGAAGCCCTATCCAACTGGTCGTAGGCCGCCAGACTCTTTGGAAGTGTTTCCAAGCGTTCACCCGCCCACACCACAAAACGGATCGAATCCTGATAGACGGTCAACTTCTCATGGTCGAATAGCCCGTTCATGATGACAGTGTAAGAGCTCGTGCGTGCCACATTCAAGATTATGATTACGAGCAAGATTACGATTACGAATCACGGACCCCAACAGAACTGCCATGCGCCCCAGAGGGGGCTCGCTATCGGTAACGGTCCGTTTTCAAAAAACCGCGGGGGGCCGGCAGCGCTTGGCGATAGTGTGCCGGGGAGATGCCGAACGCACGTTTGAACTGTCTTGAAAAATGGTAAATGTTGTCATAACCGACCTGTGTCGCGATCTCGCCGACCGAGAGCGGGCTTTCGGCCAGCAGACGCGCAGCGCGTTCCATGCGGGCCTTGAGTTGGAACTGCTTGGGGGAGAGCCCGGTCGCCTCGCGGAAGATCACGCGCAGCCGCGGGGCGCTCAGCCCCGCCCGTCGGGACACCTCGGCCACGGAGAGGGCGGGGTCGTTGTCCGACACCAGGCTTTGCCGCACGCGGTCGACCACGGCAAAGTGCCGTGCCGGCGCGGTGTCGCGGTGCCACAGTGCCAGTGTGCGGGCGAACAGGGCGTGCGCCTGGGCCGACAGCATGTGTTCCATGCCGAAAGCCTCGGCGTGCGACGTGTCGATCAGCTCCTGAAAGAGCTGCGAGAGCAAGGGCGTGGCCTCGACATGTTTGAGCGGCTTTTCTGATGTGATGCCGGCGCGGTGCAGCAGCGGCAACACGCCGGCGGCATCGATCTCCACCCATTGATTGTGCCAGCCGGTCGCCCGGTCGGGCTGATAGGCATGCCAGACATTGGGAAAGACAAGGAGCAGGGCGTTGCCGGAAAGGGTCAGTTCGCCGCTGGGCCCGGAACGAAACCGGCCGCAGCCGTTGACCACGTTGACCAACGTCAGGGTGCTCAGCACGCGCCCGGTCTCCCAAGAATACCGGTGGTCCAACGGATGCTGCCCGTCCGGAAACCGGCTGTAGTTCGGCGCGTAATGATTGTACCCCAGAGAGCGCACGCGGAACGGCCAATCCCGCATGACGGGCGTGTCCTGATAATAGCGCGAATAGAAGTCAGGGTTCGTCATCAGCGCAAGGATAAAGGATGAGGGAGAACTTGTGAAGGCAGAAGGCGAGGGCAAGCGAAAAAGGTAAAACAATGAGCGGTAAGGATATTTAACGCGTTGCCATGATGCCGTATCCTGTTTGACAGTTGAAATGGCGGTAAGGTCTCTTTCAAGGAGGGGTGTGATGTACATGAAGAGTGTGTTGGGTTTGTCGTTGGCATTCAGCATGTTCGCGTCACCGGTTGTCCGGGCGGAACTGCCGGACACGGTGGGACTGCGCGAGATTGCGACCGCCGGAACGAATGATCAGACGCTGACCGTCACCGGCACGCATCTGATCGAGGGCGTCGTACGCAAGACCGGATCGGGCGCCTGGACCGTGCCTGCGGCGACGGTTTTCAGCGGCAGCCGCGCGGCGTGGGACGTGCTCGCGGGCAGCGTCGCGTTGACCGGCATCGGCGCCGGCAGTGAGATGGAGCTGGCGGCCGCGCCAACCGCAGTGCTGAACCAGGCTGCGTTCTGGGTGGCTGCGGACGAAAACGTGATCTACGCCGACAACGGCGGCGTCAACGAGGTGTCGGCTTGGCTGGACGTGCGCGAGCCCGACACCGCCGCGCCTTATGTCTACACGCGCGCGGTCAGTAAGACAAACTTCACCAACGCGGTGCCGGAACTGATGACATCCGGAGCGGGTCCGGACAGCTCGCTGCCCTACCTCTGGTTCGGCGGCTACCACAGCGGCCGCTGGATGGACTGGACCGATCCGTCCGACGCGAGCAGGCACCTGAATACCATCCACCATGCCTTTGTGGTGCACGGGACTCACGATTCCTACGGATATTTCCTCGGCATCACGGAGTCGGACTCGACGACCTACCCGCTGGATTTCCGTAAGGATGACTACGCCTCCGCTACCGGCACGGAGGGTATGATCTGGGAGAATGCCGCGTACGGTTACACCGCCACCGCGCTGCGCACGGGTCGCACTTTCCTCAACCGCGCACGGGTCGACGGTGCCACGACGCCCGTGCCGCGCGGCTACCAGCTCATCGGCGCCGAAGTCGGCTGCCGCCCCGCCAACGCCGGCAATTTCTTCAACTGCCGCAACCTGTTCCCCGGAACAGGCGCGCGCGTCGGCGGCGACCGCCTGTGCGAGGCGGTCATTTTCACCAACCGGCTGAGCGAGACCGACCGGATCAAGGTCGAGCACTACCTGTGGCAGAAGTGGTTCGGTCGCGCACCGCAGTCGCCGGCCGGATTGAATGTCGCCGCGGGCGCGACCGCCACGTTTGATTGGGATGCCGCCGGGACGCTTGACTTCCAGACGCAGGGCGACGGGCGCCTGGTCAAACAGGGCGTCGGCGGGTTGCGCATGGCGGTTGACAACCGCACGCCGCTCTCCGCGTTCAACGGCAGTCTGACCTTGGAAGGCGGCGAGATCGACGCGCGCCTGCCGGTGCCGGTGGCCGTCACGGGCGGCAACACCTACAGCAACGAAGCCATGATGCTCTACCACGCGACAGCCGCGGCGGGCAAGGCCGTCAAGGTCGGCAGCGGCGAGTTGGTCATCTCCAGCGTTCCGGCGGATGTGACGCTCGAAGTGCGCGAAGGCTTGCTGAATATCGCCCAACCGATGACAGCCGCCTTTCCGTCCGAGATGCGCGGCACGATTCCCAACCCGACTTTCGAGGGGCTGGTTTCCGACGGCACGGTCTATAATCTGGCCGCCAACGAGACGGTCGGGGGCTGGACCGCATTTGATCTGCTGGATGCGGGGTCGATCCGGATCGGAGCCGATGACCAGTGGTATTATCTTGGCAACCCGCTGCTGCCGTTCCCCACGCCGGATGGTAAGGGTTACCTGTTGATCAAGAAACGCGGCAGCGTGCGCGCGACTGTGACGCTGCCCGCGGGCGGCGTGTACGCGCTGAGTTTCCTGGCGTCCGGACGCAAGTATGACTCGGCACGCCGC
>MWEJ01000427.1 GCA_002071025.1 Verrucomicrobia bacterium ADurb.Bin070
GGTTTCGGCCGTTTGCGCCAGAGCGGCGAGCAGCAGCAGGGATTCGAGGTCGACGCCGTAGTAGGTGGGGCTGACAAACTCATGCGCGCCCTCTTCCCACAGCGTCTTGATAAACAAGGCCAGGCGGCGCTCGCCCTCCTGGACGGCGTCCGGATGGCCCAGCGCCTCGCCGAGCAGGATCAAGTCGGAGGCGTTCAGCAGGGCGATGTTGGTGTACGTCGTGCGCGGACGATGGTTGACGAGGCCGTGCAGGCCGAGTTCCAACATGACGCGCAGGCGTTCGCGCAGCTCAGGAGCGAGAGAATCACGATGAAAACGCCAGAGCAGCGCGCCGTGCTGCATGCAGAAGTCGACCGCATTATAATCGAGCACCTCCGCGTCGCGGGAGTACCAGCGGAAGTTGCCGTAGGCGCGGTGTCCGGTTTCCCGGTTCTGCATTTGCTCGGCTGCGGCGGCGAGCGCGCTGATCCGGTCAGGGTGAACGCGCGCCTCTGCATACGCCAGCATCGCCGTGAAGAGTTCGCGACAGCCATACACGGCGCCGGGCCGGGCAAGTTTGCGCCAGGTGCCGTCGGCACGGGCGACGAGGTCCGGCAGGATCTGTTCGCGCGGCACCTGCGCGGCTATGAGAGCTCGCGCACTCAGCAGCAGTGCGCATGCAAAGCCGAGCCTGCGAGCGCTGTGAAAGGCAAAGGGCTGTGAACGAAAAGATGAGTTCATCAGGAACACACTCCCTTCACATCCGCTGTGGTTACCCGTATACAACCTGTGCCGCATGATCACGCTGGACCGTTCGCGCGTACCGGACTGCAGGATGGCCGAAAACCATGGCGCGATAGGGACGGTCGGTCGGGATGCCGAACAACGCGGCGGTCCCCGGAACGGCGTCGAAAATGAATTTCAGAAAGTCACACCACATCGTGCCGAGACCGCGCGCATGGGCCAGAAATTCAAAATAGCTCAGGGCGATCACGACGTCGGCGTCGCCGCAGTACGCTTTCTCGCCTGCGGATGCGATGAGCAGGTGGGGTGCGCCGCGGAAGAGGTCGTCGCGCTGCGCCTCGCGGTACTGCCGGACGGCGTCCGCCATGAATTCAGGAAGGGCCGCGCCGCTTTGCAGGGCACGTTCCACGGCAACGATCACCTGGTCTAGCAACGTCACGAGCCGCGGCCGGTTGTCGATCACGGTCAAGGTCAGGTCGCACGTGTTGCCACCCGTCGGCGCATGCGCGGTGTCGGCAAGAAGCCGCTCCATCACAGCGCGGTCCACGCTCTCCGGGCGGTACTGGCGCACGGTGCGCCGTCCGCGCACGAAACGGCCGAGCGCGTCGGGGTCGATCTCCGGCTTGTCGCCAAGCGGCAGACTGTCCGACGGATTCAGGCCGAGGATGCTGATCGCGCCGGTGGGGCAGACGGCCAGGCAGTGTTGGCAGCGGATGCACGACGCTTCGTCTTCTGCTAGGATGCCGGGAAAGCCTTCAACCATTCGGATAATCCGGCTCGGACAGTCGTGGATACACGCCTCGCACAGGATACATGCGTCTTGTGTGAGAGTAAAGTGGATGCTCTCCATCGGCGTTCTCCTTTTCAGGCGTTCAAGGCACGCGCAGATTTACTGCGCGTAGACCTCAAGTTCGCTGAGCTGCGCGGCATGGGGATAGACGGGGTTGGCATTGGCGCGGAACACGAAGCGCACGGTGTCGGTCTGGACCGGATCGAAGGTGACGTTGACCGATTTTCCGTCGCGGTTCTTGTCGGTCGCGTGGACGGTCACGTACTTGTCCCCCTTTTTGACCTGAATGTCGAACGCCGTGGCGTAGCCGCCGGGATCGGCAAAATGCGCGATGACGCGGCGCACGGAGGCTGGCTTGGCGAGCTTGACCTCGGCCCAGTGCGGCATCGGCGTGAGCGCGGAGTGCCAGCGGGTGGCGGCGAAGTCGGTATATGCGCCCCGCGTGCCGTCGTTGAGGCGCGCCGTACAGCCGGCGTTGCCGGGCAGTTCGCTATCGGAGGATGCTTTGGCGCCGCGCGAGGCGAGCGCCAGATTGTCAACCGGCAGCGGTCCGGGGAGCGTGGGCTTGACCCCGAGCGCGGCCCGGCGTTCGTCATCGGACACCCACTCGGTCATGCGGTTTTCATACAACACGGGGCCGCCCCATTTGCCGGTGGTCACGAGATCGATGTCGCCATCGCCGTCCATGTCGGCCGGCACGATGTTGAGACCGGCGCTGACACCCTCGTCATAGGTGACGACGTGCTTGCGAAAGACCGGGTTCGGGCCGGGGGTGAAACGGTAGTAGAACACGCACGGCGTGCCGAAGGCGTCGGGGTCGCCGCCGTTGTGGGCCATGAAGCGCTTGCCGACCACGACTTCCTTGTTGCCGTCTTTGTCAATGTCGGCGAACGCCAGATAGTGCGGCTGCGTCCAGGTGTCGTCGATCAGATGCTGATGCCACGTGATGGTGCCGGCCGCATCGCGCCGCTGCTCGTACCAGAAGATGCCGTGCTTGTGGGCCGCGCTGGTGATGAGGTCGTTCAGGCCGTCTTTGTTGACATCGAAGACGATGATGTTGGCGGTGTGCTCGACCTTGCCGTCCTTGGCACCCAAGGCGATGGGGTGCGCCTTCCACGTGCCCTTGCGGATGTCTTTCGGCGCCTCGAACCAGGCGGCGGGACGGATCACGTCGGGGCGTCCGTCGCCGTTGATGTCGCCGACACCGGTGCCGAACACCGCCTTGTCCATCGAGATCGTGTGGCGCACGTAGCCAGGCTGGCCGTTGGTCTGCACGCCCGGCTCGTACCAGACGGTCACGTTCGTGTCAGGCAAAAATTCCAGCGCTTTTCCGTCGCCGTCGATGTCGACCAGCGTGCCGGTTTCGTGGTTGCCCAGCGGGTCGATGACATGTTCAGGCCACAGCTCGTTGGAACTGCCCAGGGTGTTTTCGTACCAGTAGGAGGTTTTTGAAAACCAGCAGGCCGCCAGAATGTCGGGCTTGCCGTCTTTGTTGACATCGACGACCAAGTTGCAGAAATCGTCAGCATACCCTTTACCGTCTTCCCCGACATTGCTGGAAATGGTGCGGATGCGCACGGCCTTCCAGTCAGGCGCGAGGTAGAGAT
>MWEJ01000428.1 GCA_002071025.1 Verrucomicrobia bacterium ADurb.Bin070
CGCTGCGCATGGTGCTGCTCGGCGACAGCATCATGGGCAACACCTCGTCCTCCTCCTTCGAACTGCTGCTGATGCGCGACTACCCCGGCACAAAAATCGTCAAGATCCCCTCGCTGCGCAGTTCCACCGGCTGCACCTACTACCGCGAAGAGAACCGCGTGCAGGAGTACGTGCTGCGGCACGAGCCCGACCTCGTGCTGATCGGCGGCATCTCCAACCGCGGCGACGCCGAGGCCGTGCGCGACGTGGTGCGGCAGGTCCGCGCCGCGCGGCCTGCCACCGAATTCTTGCTGCTGACGCCGGTCTTCGGTGCCATGCGCGACGAGCACATCAAGAGTTTCACGCGTGAAATCGATACCGCTACCGGCAATTTCCGACACAACCTGATGAAGGTGGCCGCCGAAGAGCGCTGTGCATTCTTCGACATGACCGGCCCCTGGTGGAGCTATATCCAGGAGAGCGGCAAGTGCTACGGCTGGTTCATGGGCGACTCGGTCCATGCCAACGAGCGCGGCTGCCAGATCATCGGCCGCTTGCTGCGCGAATGGTTCAAGAGCGCGGACCGCGCGACGCCGTGAGGCGCCTTTACTCGCGCGTCTGACGGATGCGGAAAAAAGCGTTGGCGGGCGAGCCCAGCGCGGCCGGATCAAGCGTGAAACTGAGCACGGCACCCGTACCCGCAACCGGTGCGTCCGCGTTGACCGGATGCCAGACGGGAGAGGCCAGATCCGCGCACCACTCGATGGTGTAGAAGGTGTAAGGCTTGCTCGCCCACTTCAGCTCAAGTCCGCCGCCCGCCGCGGCAGCGGTCAGCGCGGCGGCACTCAGACTGTGCGTGTCAACCGACAGCCCGATCGTCGTGCTGAGCGCCGCGCCGGCACCGTCGAAAGCGCGCACGCGCAGGCTGAACGAACCGGTCTGGGCGGCGTTCGGCTGCCACTGCACCCGCCCGGTCGCGGGGTCAAGCGTCAATCCGTCCGGGCCCGACAGCAGCGCGTAGCTGAAGACGTTGGGCGGCAGGTCGGGATCGTTGTACCGCAGGTGCACGGCAAAGGGCTCCTCACGCCAGAGCATGAAGGTGGCGGGCGAGGCGTAGGCAAAGGAACGGTTGACCTCGTTGACGCGCACCGTCACCTGCGTGACGCAGAAGACGCTCGGATCGTCAGCGTCCTCGGCGATCACGGTGAAGGGGAATTCGCCCGGTCCGTCCGGCTCGTCTGTCTGCCAGGTGAACGCGCCGCTGCCGGCGTTGAAGACGGCGTTCGACGGCAGCGCGCCCTCCAGCCGCAGGCGGGTGGCGGTGGGATAGGGCGGGATCTCTTCCGTGCGTATGGCGGTCACGGTGAAGGTTGCGAGCTGGCCTTCGTTGACCGTGACGTCCGCGAGCGGACCGAACTGCGGCCGGCTGGGCGTTTCCAGCACGCGCAGCGTCAGCAGGGCTTCGTCGCAGCCGGTCACGCTCAGGCCGTCCACCAGAAAGCCGCAGAGGCGCAGCGCGTAGAGGCCGGGCCCCTGCGCTTCGGTCGGCGTCCAGGTCAGCACGCCGCTCGCGGTGTCGAACTGGAGGCCTGCGGGCAGCGCGGCGCCTTCGGTCGGGAAGAGGCGGAAGGCAAAGGCGTCGGGCCGCGCCGCCGCGAGGGTGTTGGTGCAAACGAACGGCTGCTCTTCGCGGATGGCATAAGGGTCGGGCTGCGCGAGCAGCGTTTCCGTAAAGCGCGGGTTGCGGTTGGGTGCGCCGGGGGTGGGTCGGTCGAAGAGCACGAGATCGCCGGACGCGCCGTTGAGCCAGCGGCCCATGCTGGCGGCACCGCTCTGCTCGGTCGCATACGCGATTCGGTCGGCCAGCGCCAGCGCCGGCGTGAAGAGGCAGATGCGGTCGCCGCTCTTGCCGAGGCCGAAGGGCGCCTGCAGGTTCGCGGGATCGACTGGCAGCGACGCGGCGTCGCTCGCGCCGGTCCAGATGCGCAGGGCCGCGCCGGGCGCGAGCGTCACGCCCGGCGGGATGACCAGCGCCTTGGAGGCGCGCAGATCCGGCGTCGGCGGTGTTTCGCTGGTCAGGGTGTCGGTAACCACCCAGCCGCCGAGATCAACCGGTGCTGCACCGTCATTGAACAGCTCGAACCAATCCTCCTTCTTGCCGGTGAGCGGATTGGTGAAGAGGTCATTCTGCGCCATGAATTCGTTGATCACAATGCGGCACGTCGGCCGGTCGGCGCGGTTGGCGGCACCGGGCGTGGCGGGATGGAGCCAGCGGCGCTGATCCGGCGAGCCGTCGGGCCAGGCACCCCACGCCGCATCGTCGGCGCAGTCGGTGTAGTCCAGGGCATCGACCACCACCACGCGGCCGTCGAGCGGCGCGCGCAGCAGCAGCGTGCCGGAAACAAAATCAAAACGGAAGCCGGCATGCAGGTGGCCGGGCGCACTCTCGCCGGGTTCGGCGTCAAGCCAGACGCGCAGGAAGGCGCCGGGCTCGAGCAGGGTGCCGGCCGGAAAGCTCCAGCCGGGGTCGCCCTGCGCCGTGGCCAGCGCCCAGCCGTCCAGCGCCACGGCGGCATCGCCGCTGTTGTAGAGTTCCACCCACGGTTCGCGCTCGCCGGCGTTGTCGGCGGGGCCGATCAGGTTGCGCGGCTGGAGTTCGTTGAGCCACACCTCCGGCAGGGCCGTGAGCGGCAGAGAAGAGGCGTTGGCCGCGCCCGGCGTGCAGGTGTCGGTCTGGACCGTCGCGATGTCGAGCGTCATGCCGAACACCAGGTCGGAGCTGCCGCCCTGATTCTGATGGACGCTGACGGCCAAGGTGTTGAGGCCGCTGCGCAGGGCGGTGGCAGGCAGCGCGAAGGGCCCTTGGATCTGGCCCTCCGGCAGGATGTGCGTGGTCGCGACGCTGGCGTCGGTCAGCGGGCCGATGGGCATCAGGGCGGAACGGTGGATCTCCTCGCCGTTGAGATAAAAGGCGGCCGCGTCGTCGAGCATGTAGGAGAGCCGCAACGTGGCGTTGACGGGGTTACCGCTGTAGGAGAAATCCGTGTGGAAGTAATAGGCGACACGCCCGCTCGTTTTGGGGATCACGGTGGCCAATGGAAGAGACAGAGGATCATCCTCGAAACCCAGCGGACCGGG
>MWEJ01000429.1 GCA_002071025.1 Verrucomicrobia bacterium ADurb.Bin070
GTCTTGACGCAGCGGCACCTGAGCGCGTTCTGCGAGCATCACTGGGCTGTCCCACAGCGGCACCTGCGCGAGGCGGGTGTTGCCGCCCTCACTCGACCAAGAACCCGGCGCGAGGTCGAACACCTTGCCCGTGATCATCTCGACATAGACCGGGTCTTTGAACGCCGCGCCTTTGATCGTGATGTCCACAGGCTCCCAGGCCAGCGCATCGCTCGGAACCTGATCGCCGTACCAGAGCAACGCAACCGGCGTTCCGGCTTTCTCGAAGCCGGCGATCGTCGGCTTGCGCGTCGCCGCAGTCTCGCACGCAAGCAGGCCGACGGCTTTCACCGCATCATCGAAGAACGTCATCATGTGACGCACGGCGTAAAAGGTCGGCCGCTTGTAAATGAACTGGAGTTGGAGGTTTGAACGGATCATACCGAAGGACTGCTGCATGTTGGTGTATCGAAGGTCGATCATCGTAAAGACGTTGCACGGAATATTGCGGACGCGGTCCCCCGCCATGCGGCGCAGGTTCCACTTGGCCTGACTGTACTCCGTCCAGGGGTAATGCGCCAGCGCATGCGTCCACTCCAGAATCGAGGGACAGCCGACCTCGCCTTGATAGAGCTTGTATTTCGGGTTGTAGGTGGCCAGCAGCTTCTGAGACTTATCGACCCATGCGTAGCTGGTGTCAGGGTTTCCCGTATACGGGTGATACGCCCAGAAATCGACGAGGTCCAGGCTGTTCGCGTCCTTCAGCGCGTCAAGCACGTCCTGGCGGTCTTTGTCGGTGATCGCCGTGACCAGAACGACGGCGTCGGGCTGGATCTTCTTGATGAGCGCAGCGGTCTTGAGCACCATGACGGCGTAGTCCTTGCCCTGGCCGAACGGCTCGTTCCAGATCTCCCACTCATTGACCGAGGCTTTGTATCGCATGACGGTCGTCTCAACGTATTTCAGCCAGGCCGCGAAGGCCTCCTCTGAGCGCACGACAGGCGCGAGCCCCGATCCCAGGTTAATGGTCGAGCCGTAGACCGGATTGCCGTAACACAGACAGATCCAGGGCTTCACGCTTTGCGCGGTCAGTCCGTTCACATGATAATCCAGCCACGCGAAATCGTACGTGCCCTTCTCCTTCTCCGTCTTCGCCCAGCCGCTCTGCAGCCGCGCGTGTTTGGCGCCGAGTTCGCCCACGTAGTCCTTGTACACGCTGAACTTGGCGTAGTCGCGATCGAGCGTCTCGCATCCGATCGACCACGGCGACGACGCGATCTCTTTCGAGTGCCGCGAGTCGAGCCAGCCGATCTGCTTCAAGACCGGTCCGGAGACTTTAAACTTCTCCCATGTGACACTCCGATGCCCCTTCGCCTTCGGCGCCCCCTTTGCAACGGAGAACACCGACAGACAGACCATCCCCATGACTGTCCACGTCTTCATGCTTACACGCTTCATGTCATTCGCCCCTCCCTGAACCCACATCGTCGCGGCGCACAAAACCCACAGCGTTCGTGTTCACCGCCCCGTAAACAATGCCAGTATCCGTGTTCTCAAAAAATTCAGCAATCTTCATTATGCGAAGTCGACCCTCTTTTTTGCGAACTCTCTTTTGTGCTTGCTTGACGGGGGCGTTTGATGCGTATACGATAGGAATACTGGTGATCGTCACATTATACAGGTTACCCGCCGGACCTTAAGGGTCTCGGCCGCTCACGGGAGGGTCTTCTATGAACACGCGGCTTCTGGATATCGGCCATACCGTCATGCACGCATGTCTCGCCGGTGTTGTCCTGCTTCCCTGGTTGCTTTTTGAAGCCGCAGCCGCGCCCTCCGGCGCAGGGTACCGCGAAACGGTCATCGCTCAAGTGCCGGTCGACGAGACGTCGAATCTCGTGGACCGCCTTTTGATCTCGGATGGGGCGTACAACAAGACCGGTCCCGGGACGCTTGCGCTGGCGGTCTCCAACCTGACGATTCAAGGCGAGGGACGCCTTGTTGTCCGCGAAGGCACCCTGCGCGTTCAGAGCGACGCGAACACCGCGGCCGCACCTGCTCCTCGTCCTTTGGACGTGCTCGCCAACGCCGCCTTTTGGGTTGATGCCACCACCAACCTCATCACCGTTTCCTCCAACGACAACACGTATGTCGACGCCTGGCTGGACGTGCGCGAGCCGGACGCCGAGGCACCCTTCGCGTACACGCGCGCCGTGGCTTCTTTCTTGAAGACCAACTGCGCTCCGCAACTTCTGTCAAACGCAGGCCCAGACGGGACGTTTCCATCCATCTGGTTCGGCCGTTACGCCTCATTGCGCTGGATGCTCTGGACAACGCCGGCCGGTGCCACCGCCGATGTTACCGGCATTTGCCACGTATTTGCCGTCCACGGCGTCTTCCAGTCCTACGGCTACATCTTCGGCACCATGGGGGCACCCCGGATTTCCACATCCACGATTTCGGCAACGGCAGCCTGTCCGCGCCCCTTTGGCATTCGAGCGAGTGGTCGACAACGGCGCTCCGTCAAGGTCGCACCTACCTGAACGGGGAGCACGTGGACGGCACCCTCGTAAAACCCAACATGGGGTGGCAGTTGCTGGAAGTCGCATCAGACACCAGAACGCTACACGCCGCCAACTTCTTCAACGACCGGAACATCGATTTCTCGGGAAAACGGCTCGGAGGCGACTACCTGTGTGAGGTAGCCGTGTTCACTAACCGCCTCTCCGAAATCGACCGGCTGCGCGTCCAGTCCTACCTGATGCAGAAGTGGCTGGGAGCAAAACCGCAACCTCCGCTGACCGCCCATGCCAGCGCTTCAGGAACCGTGACCGCCGATGTGGCCGAAAATGACGCCTTGGCCCTCCGTCTGAACGGCGAGGGCACCTTCCTCAAACAGGGTGCGGGGGTTGCGATCCTTGAAGCGACGCCGGCATCCTCCAATCTCTTCCGCTCCGCCATCGTGCAATCCGGCACGCTCGACGCCCGCATCCCTGTTCCGCTGTCCCTCGCTGCGGGGGACCGGGTGACCACGTCGAACACCGCGATCACCGTGACCCAAGACGCCGGAGCGGGGCAGCTCGCCAAGGACGGCCCCGGCACCGTAACGCTCTCAGCCGTTCCCGCAGGCGTCACGC
>MWEJ01000430.1 GCA_002071025.1 Verrucomicrobia bacterium ADurb.Bin070
CCCGCCGCGCCGCACCGTTTCAGCGCGCGCAGAGCACCCAGGCTGATCAGGCTCGCGCTCAGGTTTGACCCGCTCGCGACGGAACGCAGTTAACCACAGAGAGCACAGAGAACACAAAGGATAGGAAAATGAAGACGTCGACATTGACGGCGATGAGGGCGATTTATGAGAGCGATCCGGCACGGACACGTGCGGACAGGGAACTGCTGATGAAGACGCTGGGCCTGACGGACGGAGCCGAGTCGGCGCGCCCGGCTGACAAGCTGGTTGCGTTCGAGGAGGCGGCCAAGCGGCTCAACCGGACCACGAGGACGGTTCACCTCTTGGCGCGGCGCGGCGTGCTGCGCAAGGCAAAGATGCCGGGCTGCGTGCGGTGCGCGGGCGTGCTGGCGTCGGATTTGGATGCGCTGCTGGCGAACATGGTTCAGGTGGAAACGGCGGGGGAAGCGCGTTAAGCGGAGAAGCGCGTTAAGTGTGGAGGGTAAACGATGAACGTGAAGATGGTGAGGCCGGAGGAGTTCACGCCGATGGCGGGCGCGGTGATCGGCGTTGACTTCGAGACGTACTATGACGGCTCGTGCTCGGTCAAAGACCTGGGCAACTGGGCGTATGTGCATCATCCGAAGTTCAAGGCATGGGCCGTGGCGGTGACGGACGGCGCGACGGCTTGCGTATGCGAGCCGTCGGCGTTCCCCTGGGACCGCATCGACGGGCGCGAGTGGGTGAGCCACAACCGGGAGTTTGACCGCGCGGTGTGGGAGAGGCTGAGGGAAGAGGTAATAGGTAATAGGGAAGAAGTAATAGGTGGAGGAGAAACGCGCAACGCTCAACGTTCAACGCTCAACGCTCAAGTGGACGCAGGGATCGGGGAGGTCTCACGCGGAGGCGCGGAGTCGCAGAGGTGGGGGGACGGACCGTCAAACTGGTGGTGTTCGGCGGCGGCGTGCGCGTTCCTCCAGTTTCCGCGCGACCTCGCGGGTGCGTGCAAGGCGGTGCTGGGCGTGGAGGTCGACAAGGGCGTGCGTGATGCGAGCAAAGGTGTGCGCGGTTTCGGCGTGCCCACGCTCTTCGACCTCGACTTGTGCCACGCCGAAAAGGCGTACGCGGCGAATGACGCGGTGATGTGTCTGGCGCTGTGGCGCGAGGTCGGCCCGCTGTGGCCTGCGCATGAGCGGCGGCTGTTCGAGCTGACGTGCGACATGGGACGGCGCGGGCTGTGCGTGGATTGGGTGACGGTGGATGAGAAGGCGGTGGAGTTGGGCCGTCGAGTGGCGGAACTGACGGCCGGGTTGCCGTGGTTCCCCGCCCTATCCGCAAAGAAGTTCGCGGCGGCCTGCCGGGAGCGGGGCGTCGAGCCGCCGCGCTCGCTGGCGGCAGGGGATGAGGGTTTCGGCGAGTGGGCCGAAGAGCACGCGGGCTCGGAGCCGGGACGCTGGGCCGCCGACATGGCGACGATCCGGCGCTGCGGTCGGCTTGCCAACGTGCTGGAGTCGATGCGCCAGCGGCGCAAGCCGGACAGTCGGATGGTGTATGAGCTCAAGTATTACGGGGCGTCGCCTGGCCGGTGGTCGGGCGGCGGCGGGCTCAACGTTCAGAACTTCAACCGTAAAGAGACCGAAGGGCTCGACGTGCGCAAGTGCGTCATGGCCGCGCCGGGCCATGTGCTCGCCGTGGCGGACTATTCCCAAATCGAGGCGCGGGTGTTGCTTTATCTCGCTGGGGACACGGACGCGCTCAAACTGCTTGCCGATCATCCCGAATGGGACATGTATGAACTTCACGCTCGCGCCACAATGGGTTACCGCGAGACGGAGAGCCTCAAGGATTTCTGCGAGCGGACGGGCAGCGGGTTGCGGCAGTTGGCGAAGGCGCGTGTGTTGGGGCTGGGCTTCCGGTGCGGGGCCGAGACGTTCGTTCGCGTGGCGCGGGTGATGGCGGGGCTCAGGATCGGCTACGAGGAGGCGCGACGGATCGTGAACGAATACCGGGCGCAGAACCCGAAGATCGTGCATCTCTGGAACGCGCTGCAGGCGGCGGCCGAAATGTGTCTGAAAGATGAGCCCTACGAATACCGTCTGCCGTTCCCCTGCACACAGTACGACCCGCGCTGCGGGCGGTACCTCATCTATCGGGACGTGGCCTGGCATCCGTTGGGCAAGTCACTGACCGCGGTGGTCGGCGGCGAGCGCGTGCCGCTGCACGGCGGGATCATCGCGGAGAACTGGACGCAGGGCACGGCGCGGGACGTGTTGGCGTCGGCCTGGTTGCGGTGCGCGGCGGCGGGTTTCAGGCCGGTGTTGTCGGTTCATGACGAATTGGTGTTCGAGGTGCGCGAGGAGACGGCGCACGAGGATCTGCGGCGAATCACGGGGATTATGGAAAGGCAGCTCGCGTGGGCACCGGGGCTGCCGCTGAAGGCGGACGGGAAGCTGATGAGCCGGTATGGAAAATAGCCGGGGTAGCCGGTGTAGCGCGCTAAGCACGTTAAGCAGAGGAGATTCTTTATGGCGGGGGTGTGGCCATTTTCACAACGGACGGTTGAGCTGCTGTCGAGACCGCCGACGGCGGGCGAGACCCATGTGTGGCTGGCGCGGGCGGCGTGCGGCGTGCGGAACGCGCTGCCGCGCGAGCGGTGCGCCGCGTTTCTGCGCGAGGTCTGCCGGCGTTGGGTGAGCCATCGTGCGGTGCCCGAGCGCGAGATCCTCGCGGCGGTGGCGCTGGCGTATGACGCGGACGCCGGACGGGGCCCGCAGACAACAGCCAGTTGGCCGGAGGTCAACCGGGATGCGGTCGCGGCGTGTCTCGGTCGGGCGGATGTGCAGTTGCTGTTCGATCCGGCGGTCGACACGGGCATCGAGGCGCGGGACGCGCTCTACGGGCTTTTCCGTCCGGGCGAGCTGGTGTGCGGCGGGTGGATCTGCGAGCGGCCGGTGGTGCAGTCGGTCGAGCGCTGGGCGGCGCGGGCGGGGTCGGCGCAGTTCGTGGTGTCGAACCCGATGCGGGGACCCGCGGCACTGACCAAAGAGGGCAAGCCATCGGCGCGGTGCCAGGCGAACGTGGCGGCGCGACGCTGGATCGTGGCGGAGTTCGACGGGCCGGATGTGGACAAG
>MWEJ01000431.1 GCA_002071025.1 Verrucomicrobia bacterium ADurb.Bin070
TGGAGAAGGTGGCTGCCGAATTCGAAGGAGGAGATCCCGCATGACCAACGTGAACCATCACGCCGCCTCTGAACTGCTCCAAAAGCCGATCACCGATGTGCAGCAAGCGCTGGCGGCGGAGGTTTCGCAGGGACGCGAGATCGTCGATGTCGCACTGCGCTGGTTGGCCGAGAACGGCATCAGCTTTCTCATCAACGTGCTGGTTGCGCTGTTGCTGTTGACAGTCGGCACGGTGGCGATCCGCTCTCTGACGTGCGCGACCCACAAGGCGCTGGTGAAATCCGGCCGCGTGAACGCGCTGCTCCAGAACTTTCTCTGCAGCGTGGTGAACAAGACCGCCTGGGTGCTGCTGCTGATGGTGGTGCTGCAGCGCCTCGGTGTCAATATCGCGCCGCTGATTGCCGGATTGGGCGTCACCGGCTTCATCCTCGGCTTCGCCTTTCAGGAGTCGCTCGGCAACCTCGCCGCCGGCATGATGATCGCCATCAACCAGCCGTTTCAAGTCGGCGACTATGTGACGGTCGGCACCATCAGCGGCACGGTGCGCGAGCTCAACATGATGGCCGCCACGCTCTTCACGGCGGACAACGTCAAAGTGGTGGTGCCGAACAAGGTCATCTGGGGATCGCCGATCACCAACTTCACTGCCACCGACAAGCGCCGTCTGGAGATCGCGGTCGGCATCGCCTACGGCGCGGATATCGCCAAGGCCAAGCGCATCGCGCTCGAGGTGCTGCGCGCCGACCCGCGCGTGCTGGCCGATCCCGCGCCGATCGCCGAGGTCATCGCGATGGGCAACTCGTCGGTCAATCTGGTGCTGCGCCCCTGGGCCACGCCCGCCACCTACTGGGACGCTTTCTTCGCGCTCAACCACGCGGTCAAGGAAGCGTTCGACCGGAACGGCATCGAGATCCCGTTCCCGCAGATGGACGTGCGCGTCAAGAACGGCTAGTTCATCAGGCTGTGGATGGGCGCGGGGATCTGGCCGCCGCGATTGACGAACGCCTCCGCGCCCTCCGGGCTGGCGGGCTGCGTCACCACGCCCGAGCCAAAGAGGCCGCCGAAGTCCACGAACTCGCCGCACTGGGCGCCCGGCACCGGGATCACGCGCACGCCAGTGGTCTTGCGGCTGGTGATGCCGATCGCCGCCTCGTCCAGGATGATGCCCGACACGGTCTCGGCCGTGGTGCTGCCCGGCAGCAGGATCATGTCGAGGCCCACCGAGCAGACCGCCGTCATGGCCTCCAGCTTCTCCAGCGTCAGCGTGCCCTCGGCCACCGCCTTGGAGAGCGCGTGATCCTCCATCACCGGGATGAAGGCGCCGGAAAGCCCGCCCACCGCGCTAGAGGCGAACGACCCGCCCTTCTTGACCGCGTCGTTGAGCAGCATCACCGCGGCGGTGGTGCCCGGCGCGCCGATGCGACTCACGCCCATGCTCTGGTAGATCTCGCCGACCGAGTCGCCCACGCGCGGCGTCGGCGCGAGCGAGAGGTCGACCACGCCGAACGGAATGCCCAGGCGGTCGGCCACTTCGCGCCCGATCAGCTCGCCGGTGCGCGTCACGCGGAACGCCGTGTGCTTGATCTCCTCGGCGATCTCGTCCAGCGTCGCCGCCGGATCAAGCTGCACCAGGCGGTCGATCGCGCGCTTGACCACGCCGGGTCCGCTGACGCCGACATTGATCACGCACTCCGGCTGGCCCGGTCCGAGCATCGCGCCGGCCATGAAGGGGTTGTCCTCCGGCATGTTGGCGAAAACCACGATCTTGGCGCAGCCGAAGCCGTGCGCTGCGCGCGTCATCTCGGCGGTTTCGATCACCTTGCGCGCGATCAGGTTCACCGCGTCGACATGGATACCGGCCTTGGTGGTGCCCACGTTGAAGGAAGAGCAGACGCGGCGTGTGACGGTCAGCGCCTGCGGCAGCGATTCGATCAAGGTGCGCTCGCCCGGCGTGATGCCGCGCTGCACCAGCGCGGTGAAACCGCCCAGCAGGTCGATCTTGACCTGCTCCGCAGCGGCGTCGAGCGCCTGGCAGAGGCGCACGGCGGTTTCGACGCTGTGCCCCTCCAGCAACTGGCTGACAGGCGAAACGGCGATGCGCTTGTTGACGATCGGCAGGCCGTATTTGTCGCTGACCTCGTTGCAGAAGCGCACCAGGCTGCCGGCCTTGTCGACGATGCGCGCGTAGACCGCCTCGACCAAGCGGTCGGGATCGGGATTGGCGCAGACGTTCAGGTTGATGCCAAGCGTAACGGCGCGTACGTCGAGGTTCTCCTCGCGTACCATGCGGATGGTTGAGAGTACGGCTTGCCGGGCGAGCATAGGGGTTCCTGGTTTCAGGTTTCGGGTTTCAGGTTTCGGGTTTCGGGACGGTGTGAATCATACCTCAATCAGTGCTTTAATCGGGCCGATCTCGTTGGTAGCCCTGAAGATGTTTTCGTGGCAGAGGAGCGCGGTCAGGCCGTGCGGCGCCATCGCGTCACGGAACGCCTCCTGCAGCAGGCGGAAGTCCGCCGCCTCGGGCACCGCGACCTGCGCGATGTAGACCACCTTGCCCTCCTCCTCCTCGACCATCCAGTCCTCGATGTTGATGCCGTGCTCGACGAGGAAAGAGGTGATGGCGAAAATCGTGCCGGGCTTGTCCGCGCCGCGCGTCGTCACCACGAACCGCGCGCCCTGCGGCACGGCGGCCGGTGCGCCCTCGGGACTGTCGAGCACGGTCACGACCGCTTCCGACTCCAGCGTTGAATCCAGCAGCGCGCGCAATGCTTCGGGCGTCACCTGAGACGGATGCTCCGAGGTAAAGACCAGGTTGAAGAAACCGTCCACCACGGTCTGGCGAATGCTGCCGATGTTGCCTTCCAGCGAAAAGACGCCGCGCGTGACATCGCGCAGCAGACCCACGCGGTCCGGCACGAGCACGGAGGTGATGAAGCGCCGCCGCTCCGGCGGACAGGGTGCGTGCATGATGGCCCCTTAAATGCGAAAACCCCGAAAAACAACGGCCGCCGGTTTTCGAGGTCTGATATGGAGCCAACGATCCGGATCGAACGGACGACCTGATCATTACGAATGATCTGCTCTACCAGCTGAGCTACGTTGGC
>MWEJ01000432.1 GCA_002071025.1 Verrucomicrobia bacterium ADurb.Bin070
GGCATGAACGAGAGGAGTGTTACGGTGACAAGGGTGTACGGTTGGGCTTGTGTGTCTGGTCTTCTTCTGTCGGTGGGTGTGGCGTGTGCTGCCGAGACCAATTTGTTGTCATTCGCATACACGGTGAGCCTGACGCCGGAGGCCGCCACGCCGGACCCCCTCGTACGCCGGCTGAACGACGGCTTGTGGACGGACATCGCGGCGCATGGGGTCCGTTTCGCCGGGGATGTGACGATAACGCTTGATCTGGGGAGCCGCGTTCTGCTGACGAATGTCGAGGCGCGGACGTTTTCCGCAGTGGAGGCGGGCACATGGGCGACGGCTGGCGTCACGCTCGAGGTGAGCGCGGACGGGGCGTCGTGGGTCGCCCTGGGCGGTTTGTCGGCGGAAGGGGGCGGTGTTTTCAAGGGTTCCATGTTTTACGCCTGTGTCCGTTATTTGCGCGTGACCTGCGCGCGGCAGGCCGGGGCCGCAGGACAGATCTTGGGCGAGATTGTGGTTCACGGAGAAGCCGAGAACGCATCGGGACTGCATGCTTTTTCCTACACCACCTCGGTCCCGTTCTTCTCCGGCGCGCATACTGACGGCAGCCTGAACAAGTTGTATGACGGTCTCTGGACGAATGCCTCCAACCAGAGTGTGCAATACGGGCCCAGCAATATGGAGACGGTGGATCCGGACACCCCGGGATATGCGATCGCGAGCAATGTGACGGTCACGGTGGATCTGGGTTCGGAACAGACGGTTTCTCGCGCCCACCTCTACGCTTTCCGGTCGAACACGTCGAACGGCTATGTCACCGCGCGTGTCATTCTGAGTAACAGTCTCGACGGAGTAAGTTGGAATGTTGCGGGAGAGCAGGAGGTGTATGAAACATTTTATGCCAATGCGGTGCGCTTCGATTTCCTGCTGCCCAATACGGAGGCGCGCTACTGGGCCTTTGTATGCCTCAAAGGGGAGAGGACGGATGTGCCCCGGCAGCTACTGGGTGAGATTCAGTTGACCGGGCCCTCGTTGCAGCCGGTCGTAGGCGAACCCTTGTTGTTCACGTACACGATAGCGGCGCAGGTGGCGGGGTTCGGGGAAAAGACAGACCAGCCGCCGCGCCTCACGGACCGGACGTGGGATCATGTGGTGGAGAATGGGGTTCGGGTGGTCGGCGACTCTGAAATCCTCGCGGATCTGGGAGCGGCCCAGCGTGTCGCGGGCGCGCGGTTGTATGTGTGGGGGCCGACAAAATACAGCAGCACGAATAAATGGTATGGAACGCGGCGCGTCCTCATCGAGGCGAGTACGGACAGTCAGTCGTGGACAGAGGTGGCGGACCTGACGGAAAAGACCGGCATGTACTTCGACACGGTGTTTACCAACAAGCCCTTTGCCCGGTATCTGCGTCTCTCTTGCGAGATGTGCGATGACGAACCGGACAAGGACTTCGAGAACCAGATCTTCGGTGAGCTGCTGATTTTCCAGCCGCAGGTCAGCGTGATCGGCGCCGCGCCGGTGGAGGTGGCGGGGGCGATCCCGTTCGCGGGGTTCGAGAGTGATCCGCTGCTGGATCCCGCCTTGATCGTGAAGGGGGGGACGGTGAACGGCTGGGCGTTCTCATATACGGACGCCGATCACTATGCCGGTTACCAGATCAACGGCAGTACGGTTTCGGGAGGGTCGATCCTGCCCCGCTACGCTGCGCCGGAGGGCAGCCAGACAGCGGTGCTGATGGGTGTGGCGTCCATGGAGACGCAAGTCACGGTGCCGGTAGACGGATGCTACGGGTTGCGTTTCGAGATGATTAACGCGACGCTGAATGACAGGTATTTGAAAGGTCCGTATGACTTCCGTGTGCTGCTCGACGGGGTTGAGGTCGAGGTCGTCATGGTGATGAACCAGGCCTACGTGCAGCGCGAGGTACTGCTGCCGCGGCTATCGGCCGGCACGCACGCGCTGCGGTTCGACGGACTCAACTCGCGGCAACTGACGGGGTGGGGCGTGCTGATCGACAGGCTGCGGCTCCTGCACTACGCGATGCGCGCGGAGCAGGTGGCGCAGCAGGGGGCGGGCATGGTTTTCATGGCCGATTCGTGGCGGCCGCTTGCCCTCTCCTACGATGGCGCGATCCGCGTCGGGGCGTTGTGGGTGGAGTCCGTGCTGCAGCCGACCGGCAAACACGGCGAGGCGACCTATCCGGCCGTTTTCTCGGGGCCAGGCGGGATCATCGGTTTCGGCCGCGGCACCATGATCATGCTGCGGTAGGGGATAACGGCTGGAACGCGGGGATGGCCGGAGACGCGGCTCGGCCTTCCTCCGCATGAAGAAGGGGAGTGATATGCGCAACGTTTGGATGTGGGCTGCCGTGTGGGCGTGCTGGGCGTGTTGCGGTGTGCGCGCCGCGGGCGATCCCGCCGTGACGCCGGACGAGGTGGATGTTCTGGTGGTGGGGGGCACCGTGAAGGGCGTCGCCGCGGCGACGGCCGCGAAACAGGCCGGCGCGAAGCGCGTCTATCTGGTGACGCCGTTCACGTATCTGGGCGAGGACATGGCCGGCACGCTGGAGCTCGGCCTGCCGCCCGGGGATCAGCCCACGTTGCCGCTGGTGCGGAAGCTCTGGTCCGGGACGGCGGGGCTGGCCGCCTTCGACTACACGCCGTCCCATCGCTCGCCCCATCCGCGCTGGGGGTTTCACAACGACTGGTGGGAACGCCTTTCGGAGCCCGGGAAACCGAGTAATCCCACGGACGGCGTCTACTACGAGGACGACATTGCCTATGCGTGTGAGCTGCGGAAAACGTCGAAAATCGCGCGCATCGAAGTCGTGGTCTTTGAAAAGAAGAGCAGGAATCAAGCGAAGCATCCCAGAGAGGGCGATGCGGCGACGGGCGCCGTGACCTGCCGTGTGCTGGACGGCCCGCTCAAGGGGCAGACGATCGCGCTGACGCGCCAGGACAAGGCGGGCGGCATCGGCGGTGACGCCCAGCTCCTTGGCGTCGACGCTGTTTCTTGGCAGGCAGCGGTGGGTGCGGAACTCCGTCAGGTGGAGATCAAGGTGGCCAAGGCTTCCAGCGCCCAACATCAGTATGTGGCGCGGATCTGGTTCCACCTGGCCG